>JBHELE010000218.1:0-4912 GCA_046263235.1 Actinomycetota bacterium | reverse complement strand
TCCTCGGACAGCAGCATCCGCAGGTCGAGGATCGCGCGGTCGAGAAACTGCTGGAGCGGCACGTTCGGCGTCCGGAATCGGGTGCATCGCTTTCGCCACCGGCTGTAGTCCTGCTCCAGGCTCTGGCGGGCCTCGCGATACGATGTGGACCGCGACCGATCTTCGCCGATCCGCGGAGAGACCTCGACGGTGACGGAGGCGTATCCCTTCGGCGGCAGGTCGAACTCGAACACCGCCTCATGCCGGCCGAGCTCGTCCGGAGCAGGGGCGAACGTCACGGTCGTGGCGCGGACGACGTCGTCGGCGCCGACGTATTCGAACGTCACGGAGTCCGTTCGGACCTCGGGGGAACCCAGCTCGCCGGAGCGGTCGCGAGGCATCCCCCGAACCTCGAACAGATCGAGGAAGTCGGCGTCGAACGCCAGCGCCAGGCGGACCAGCTGGCGTGAGCCGGAGAAGCTCGAGACCTTGATCTCCTCGATGAGCGACTCGCCCAGTACTCGCTGACGTGAGACCGAGACGTTGTCCCGGCCATCCAGAGCGGACGGCCCCTTCGCGGCCACCGCGTAGCCAAGCTCGACGATCTGAGAGTAGTTCCGCTCCGTCGACGAGTGCAGCATCAGCGGGGCCAGGTCGTTCACCGACAGCTCGAGACGCGACAGGAACCGCGTGTCCCGGTAATACAGGCCGAGAGCGGCCTGGTTGTTCTCGGGGACGTCTCCGTATCGGTCGGACAGGAAGAACGCCTGGTCGTGCTTGATGACCTGGACGTCCCGGATGTCCGTGGGCGGCTTCGGCTTCGTCCTGGCCATGCGCCGAATCGTAGCCGGGGCGCCTCGGACCTGGGAACCTGACGCACATGCAGCCGGAGATTCGCGTTCGCCGTCCCCGGCCGGACGAGGCCGGCGCCGTGGCGGACCTGCTGAACGCCCACTCCGTGGCCGATATCGGCGTGCCCGACACGACGAACGAGGAGGTCGCGGCGTCGTGGGACCGGCCGGGCCGGGAGCCCGAAGACGTCATGGTGGCCGAGCAGGCGGGCGAGATGGTGGGGTACCTCGAGGTGGACGCCGAGCCGCCGTGGACGGGGATAAGGATCGACGGCTACGTGCGCCTCGATCGCGCCGGGCGGGGAATCGGGACGGCGCTGCTCGAGATCGGCGAGCGGCGCGCCCGCATGCTCGCTCTGAGGGCTCCTCCCGGCGCGCGGGTGGCCGCGTTCAACGGGGCCTGGCACGAGTCTCCGGCGTCCATGTTTCTGCAGGGTCACGGATACACGTGGGCTCGCGCCTTCTGGCGGATGGCCATCACGATGGCGGAACGCCCTCCCGCGCCGGCCCTCCCGGACGGGGTCGCCATTCGGGCGGTCGTTCCCGGACGGGACGAAGGACCACTGCATGCGGCCGTGGACGAGGCGTTCGGCGATCACTGGGAGCACCGGCCCGTGGCGTTCGACCGCTGGCTGTACCAGCACCGGACGCACCCGGGCTTCGACCCCGGCCTGTGGTTGATGGCGGTGGACGGCGACGAGGTCGCCGGCGGGCTGATCTGCCATCGCCTCACCACCGAGGACCCGGACTGTGGATGGATCGACGAGGTGGCGGTTCGGCGACCATGGCGCCGCCGTGGCGTGGCGCTGGCCCTCCTCCACCATGCGTTCGGGGCGCTGTACGCCCGGGGGATCAGGAAGGCGGCGCTCACCGTGGACTCCACGAGCCCCACCGGGGCGGGAAGCCTGTACGAGCGGGCCGGCATGCAGGTGCAACGGCGGATCGACGTGTACAGCAAGGTGCTCGTGCCCGGCAACGAGGAGACGAACGGCGACGGGCGGCCGGTCACTCCAAAGGGGTGACCGCGGGCGCCGCCTCGCGCTCGGCCCGTCTCGGCCGGGCCTGGGACGTCACCGCCACGTAGATCCCCGCCAGGATCAACGCGCCACCGAGGAGCGCGGTCCAGGGCGGCGTCTCGCCGAAGAAAGCCATGGCGAGCACCGTGGAACCGATCGGCTCGCCCATGATCGAGATCGACACGACCGTCGCCGAGACGTCCTTCAGCGCGTAGTTGAACGCGGTGTGGCCGAACACCTGCGGCACCAGCGCCAAGAGCACGAACATCGCCCAGGTGGTCGGGTCGAACCCGGTCAACGGGCCGCCGGAAGCCACCGCGACCGGCCACAGCAGTACGGCGCACGACGTGTAGACCACGCCGATGTACGTGAGCAGCGACACGTCCTGGCGAAGGCGCCGACCCGCCAGGAAGTACCCGCCCGCCGCCAGCGCGCCGGCCAGGGCCAGGAGGTCGCCGGCCACGGCGCGAGACGACAGCGCGAAGTCCCCGCCCGAGATGATGGCCGCGCCCGCCAGCCCCGCCACGATCCCGCCGATGGCGACGTGGCCGACCCGCTCGCCGAACAGGGCCTGCGAGGCGAGGGCCACGAACAACGGGGACGAGGTCACCAGCACCACGCTTGCCGCCACCGTCGTCAGCTTCACCGAAGGGATCCACGTCGCGAAGTGGACGGCCAGCAGCGCTCCGGACCCGACGGCCATCGTGGCCTGTGACAGTGTCATCCGGCGCAGCTCGTGGCGGCGGCGCAGGACGACGACCGGCAGGACCACGGCCGCGGCCATGGCCTGCCGGTAGAACGCGATGACCAACGCGTTCGCCTCCGCGTAGCGAATGAAGATCGCGGCGAACGACACGGCGACCACCCCGGCGGCCACCAGGAGCGCGGTGCGACCCGGCATGGGCCCATTCTCTCCGGCTATCCTGCGCCCGTGGCGCGGGTCACGGTGTTCGGCGCGGGGGCGATGGGCACGGCCATCGCCATGCACCTGTCCCGGGCCGGTAACCGCACCGTGCTGTGGGCGAGCGAGTTCGACCGGCGCATCCTCGACGACCTGATCGAGCGGCGCCGCCACCCCGGGTTGCCAGAGTTCCTGCCAGAGGCGCTGTCGGTGCTGGGTCCCGATGCCCTGAAGGAGGCCGGCGAGGACGTGGAGATCGCCGTGATGGGCGCCCATTCGGGCGGGGCCCGAACCCTCACGAGGATCGCGGTCGAGGGCTGCGAGAAGCTCCCCATCATCCTCGGCATCGCCAAGGGACTGGAGCCCGATACGGGCACGAGGATGTCCGACGTCTACACCGAGGAAGTCGGCCACGACCGCGTGGTGGTGATGGGGGGGCCAGCCCTCGCACCCGAGATCGCCCAGGGTCTGCCGACCGCCGCGGCCATGGCGTCCCTCGACACCGACGCGCTGGAGGCCTGCGCGGGAGCCTTCCGGATGCCCTCCTTCGACGTGCAGGTGACGGACGACGTGGTCGGACTGGAGTACTGCACGGTGGCCAAAAACGTCGCCGCCATCGGGATGGGAATCGTCGACGGGATCGGCAAGACCGCCTCGATCGACTATCGAAACGCCAAGGCTGCCCTGTTCACCATGGCGGTCCACGAGCTCACGGAGCTGGTCGAACGGCTCGGTGGCCGGCGCGAGACCGCCCTCGGACTTCCTGGCCTCGGCGACACGCTCGTGACGAGCCTCGGCGGCCGAAACCGTCTGTACGGCGAGCTGATCGGCGAGGGAATCGAACCCGAGCGGGCCCTGGAGGACCTGAACCGGCGGGGCATGACGGTGGAGGGCGTCGACTCCGCCCGAGACATCGAACGGTTGATGAAGGAGCTCGGGCTGGACCTACGCCTCCATGGCGCCGTGTTCAGGATCCTGTTCCAAGGAGCCCCCCCGAGCGGCCTGCTGGACTGCATCGCCGCGACCTGACGAATAGGCCCGGCTGGACGTTCGCAGAAAGGAATGGCATGAGCGAGACGAATCACAGCGCAGAGGTCATTCCCACCCCGCCCTCAGCGCCGGACCGAAACCTCGCCCTGGAGCTCGTGCGGGTGACCGAGGCCGCGGCGATGGGAGCCGGCCGGTGGATCGGCCGCGGCGACAAGGTCTCCGCCGACCAAGCGGCGGTCGACGCCATGCGCCTGATGCTCGACACGGTCACGATGTCGGGCGTCGTCGTGATCGGCGAGGGCGAGAAGGACGAGGCCCCCATGCTGTACAACGGCGAGGCCGTCGGGAACGGCCAGCCCCCCGAGGTCGACGTCGCCGTCGACCCCCTGGAGGGCACGCGGCTCACGGCACTGGGCATGCCGAACGCCATCTCGGTGGTGGCGGTGGCCGAACGCGGCACGGTCTTCTTTCCCGGCGCCGCCGTGTACATGGACAAGATCGCCACGGGTCGCGACGCCGTCGACGCCATCGACATCGAGGCTCCGGCCCAGGAGAACGTCCGGCGGGTGGCCAAGGCGAAGGGCAAGGACCCGGAGGACGTCATCGTCGTGGTCCTGGACCGGGACCGTCACGAGCAGCTGATCGCGGACCTTCGCGACGTCGGATCGCGGGTGATGCTGATCACCGACGGGGACGTGGCGCCGTCCATCGCGGCGGCTCGCGAGGACAGCGCCGTCGACCTGCTCATGGGCGTGGGCGGGACGCCCGAAGGCGTCATCTCGGCGGCGGCCCTGAAGTGCCTCGGCGGCGGCATGCAGGGCAAGCTGTGGCCCCGGAACGACGACGAACGACAGAAGCTGCTCGACGCGGGTTACGACATCGACCAGGTGCTGGGGACCGACGACCTCGTCTCGGGCCAGGACGTCTTCGTCGCGGCCACCGGCGTCACCACCGGAGCGCTCCTGAAGGGCGTCCGATACGTCGAGGACGGCGCCGTCACGGATTCACTGGTGATGCGATCGCGGTCCGGCACGGTGCGGCGGATCGAAGCGCGACACTCCTTCGAGAAGCTGATGCGGTTCTCGACGATCGAATACCGCTAGGCCCACGCGGCGGTCCGACTTGCCGCGCCGCGGCCGCGCCTGGGAAGCTGCGTGCTCCGCGCCGACGAAGGG
>JBHELE010000217.1:0-14618 GCA_046263235.1 Actinomycetota bacterium | reverse complement strand
TTCCGCCCCCCCGGGGTGAAGCCGTGGACGCGGATCGGTCCGCTGGGACCGTTTCGGGGTCGCCTGGGGGTGGGGTGGGTGATCGCGCCGCTGGTGGTCGGCGCCGTGCTCGTCGTGTTCGCCTGGTTCCTGCTATTCCGGTAGCCGCCGACGGGTCGCCGAAAGGCAGAAGCCCGCTCACGAGGAGCGGGCTTCGATGCCGGTGCTTCGTGGCCTACTGGCCTGCGTGGACCTTCTTTCGCCGACTGGCGACCACCAGGCCGAGGCCGGCGATCACGAGGGCGCCGAGGATCAGCAGCCCGAGGGAGACGTTCGTTCCGGTGAAGGCCACGCCGCCGGGTCCCGGGGCGGGCGCCGCGACGACCTGGAGCGGACAGTCCGCCGTGGCGAGCTCGCCGTTCTGGTCACGGCCCGTCACCCTGATGGTGTGCTGGCCCGCCGTGGCGTCGGACGGGATCTGGACGGCGGTGCTGAACTCTCCGTCATCGTCGGTTTGGGCCGTCCCCAGCACCACGGGGTCGGAGAAGAACTGGATCAGGACGTTGGAGTTCGGAAGCCAGTTGAAGCCCGAAACGGTGATCGTGTCGCCGGGCGCCACCGTGGTGTCCGAGAGCACACAGATCGGGTTGGGGACCGGGTAGTCCTGGGCTGCTGCAGGCGAGGCCATGAACAGCCCCATGGCCGTGACGATGGTTACCGCTATGCCTGTACGCCTCATCAATAGACCCCTTTCGTCCCTTTCCAGCCGTAGTGGCCTGGAACGGCGGTCCGACGAAGATTACCGGGAAAGCACACGCACTGCAAGGTAATCAACTCGTCCATTCGGACTAGCCCGGAGATGGTCGGCCCCCAGGTCGGTCCTCGATCACCCGAACCGGAAGACGGGGCGATTGAACAGGTCCTTGCCCTGCGTCCACAGTTTGTCGAACAGCGGCAGCTCGAAGGCGATCGCGATGTCCTGAACCCGGCCCAGCGTCCCCTCCCATATGAGCGCGCCGTCTTCGATCGTGAGCGGGACGTTCGAGGAAGCGAACCGCATTCCCTGGGGAAGGTGCAGCGCCAGCCGGACCTGTGTCGGCTGGATCGTGGGCTGCCCGTACAGCCGGAGCCGGTACGTGCCTCCGACGTTGTCCCCCTCCCACGCCCCGTCGGTTCTTAGATCGAGCTCGAACGTCCGCCGGTCCTTCGACTTGATTCGCGCCTCGGTCGCGAAGACCTTCACGCCCTCGTCCGGCGAGGGACCCAGGGTTTCCTCGGGGTCGTTGGAATCGGACAGCGTCCCGTCGCAGCGGGCGGGGCAATAGACCGTGACGAACTGATGAGCCTCCCCCGACTTGAGCTGCAGGCCGGCGGGGTGATCCTTCCGAACCGGATACGGACCGAGGGCTTCGGTGAACCCCTTCGTCGCGGGGGCCGTGTTCTCGAACGTCACCGTGGCGTGACTGCTGCTCGTGCCCCCGGCGCCGAGCGTGACCTCGTAGTCGACCGAGCGCTTCACGTAGTAGTCCACCTTGTTCCCGGCGATGTTGTTCGCGATCACCGACAGGAAGTCTCCTCGCGGCACCCTGAACCGTCCGTCGATGCGCGCGTCACGGAAGCCCTGCTGGAGGTCGTCGTCGACCGCGTGCACGATGATGTGACCCGCTGAGGCCGCGTCGACGATCGCCTTCACCGCGGCCGTGGGCCGGCTCTGCGCGAAGAACCGGTTCAGCACCTGATCCGCCACCAGCCCGTACGCGCGGTTACGCAGAAACTGCTTCTTCTCGAACAGGAAGAACGACTCGTTCGTCGTGAACTTGACCAGGTTCTCCGAGGTCACCGTGTAGTCGAGCCGGGGGATCTCGATGTCACCGAGGGCGTTCATCAACGACGCGAGCGCTTGCGGCGTGACGAAGATGACCCCGTCGAGGGGATTCTTGTGCTCGACGAGCCACAGCGTCTCGATCATCTCTGCGGCCTCGGGCGCGTCCGGGGCCACGTTCGTGTTCAGCCACGTCCACGGCCCGCCGAAGCCGCGATAGATGCTCTCGGACCCGGACGGGAACGGGAGCGATTGGGGCGGGGCGTTGGGCGGCAGCTTGTCGTCGAACGGACCGATGTCGATGACGCCGTTCTTGACCGTCATGATCGAGTGGAGGCCGATGATCCCCCCCGTGCCGCGAAGCTCGGCCGGGTTCTGCGCCGCGATGAAGTAGCGCCGCGTGCCGCCGACGCCGGCGAGCTTCGGCAGGCCCTCCAGGACGGCGTCGGCCGCCCTGATGACCCGAAGGGCCTCCGAGAGCTCCGAGCGCACCAGCGTGGTGGCCTCGCTCACCGGCGGGATGACCAACGAGGTCTTGATCGGGGCGATCTCGGTGCCGCTCTGTTCGAGCTCGGCGCGGGCCCGGGCCACCGCTGGACCGAGGATGGCGAAGCTCTCCACCGGGACGCGGCCCCCCCGTGGCGCCAATCCCGGCAGCCCGCCGTCGATGGCCAGGACGCCCTGGCTCAACGCCGACCCGGCCGTGGCGATCCGTCGCCCGGCCCGGGACAGGCGCGCGACGGCGTCCGGCGTTCGCCCCACGTACGGGATCAGTCCCTCCAGCCGGATGAACGGGTTCTCGGCCCACCGGGTTGCGTCGTCGAACGCTGATTCCGCCACGGCGAAAGCCTCGGCCGCCTTGGCCGCGTTCTGCTGGTTGAGCAGCGCTTTCTCGCCCTGGTCGATCGCGTCACGCCCCTGCTCCAGCGCCTGGCCGGCCAGATATCCCGGGATCAGGCTGATGCCGATCAGGACGACCAGCGCGCCCAGGATCGAGTACACGACGATCCGGAGGCCGCGCCGCTTCGGTTTCCGCTTCGTCGAACGCCGCCGGCGGCGGCGCACGCCCCGGTGCGTGGGCTCGCCCGGACGAGCCTGATCGCCGGGCGGCCGGTCGCGAAGCCCCCGCGTCGACGGCGTGGTGGGGGCGGTAACCGAAGACGACGGTGGCCGAACCCGCGACGAGACCGAGACGGTGCCGGTGCCCGCCGGACTAGCGGCCGACCGGGACGCCAGGGCGGCGGTGGAGGGCCGGTGGGAGCGGCGGCGGCGTCGCGATCGGGACAGACCGAACAGGCCCCGCCGGCGCCGCCGCCGCCGCTGGCCGTGGTGGTGACCGTCCGGCTGGGTCGGTTCGGCCCGCGGGGGGACCGGGCGGTCCATCAGGTCCCGCCAGGCCTCCTCACGGTCCGGATGCCAGTCCGCCGGGTCCGGTTCGGATGTCTTCCACTGCTCCGGCGATTCAGGCTGCCACGTCGACTGAGACCGGTCCTGGGGCGGCGGGGTGGGGTTGGGTGAGCTGGGATCGCCAGGCTTCGGCACGGATGCTCAGTGTATCAATGGGCTTGCCGCGGGCCGGGTCTGATCAGCGCTTCGCCAGCGGCGCATACGCCACCAGGACCCGCTTCTCTCCCACGTCCTCGAAGGCGATGGTCGCCTCGGTCCGCTCGCCGGTTCCCGAGACGGTGAGCACGACGCCCTCGCCCCACTTGTCGTGGACCACGGTGTCGCCTTCGGTCACGCTGACGGTCTCACGGGCGGGAGCGCGCGCGGTGGCCGTCTCCCCGCGTCCCTTTCGCTCGGACTCGAGCGAGTGGACCAACTCGGCGGGGATCTCCCCGAGGAAGCGCGACGGCGGGTTGTAGTTCGACCCGCCGAACAGGGACCGGCTCCACGCGTGGGTGAGATACAGACGACGCCGGGCCCGGGTGATCCCGACGTACGCCAAGCGCCGCTCCTCCTCGAGCTCGCCGGCGTCGCCCATGGACCGGTAGTGGGGAAACACGCCGTCCTCCATTCCGACCATGAAGACCACGTCGAACTCCAGGCCCTTGGCGTTGTGCAGGGTCATCAGCGTGACCGCGGAGTCCTCCTCGTCGTACTCGTCCTGCTCAGAGACCAGCGAGACCTGCTCCAGGAAGTCCGCCAGCGCTCCGTCGGGGTTTCGTTGCTCGAACTCGCCGGCCACGCCGACGAGCTCCCTGAGGTTCTCCACTCGACCCATGGCCTCGACCGTTCGCTCCTCTTCGAGCTCGCCCAGGTATCCGGATTGTGTGAACGCCTCCTCCACCATGCGGGCGATCCCGGCCCCATCGGCCAACCGCGCCTGCAGGCCGTCGATGACATCGACGAACGCTCGGACGGCGCCCTTGGCCCGCCCGCCCAGCGTGGCGATCTCTTCGACCCGGCGGGCCGCCTCGAGGAACGGGACGTTCTCCTGGGCCGAGAACCCCTCGATGGAGGCGACCGTGGCGTCGCCGATACCGCGCTTCGGCGTGTTGATCACGCGGCGGATGCTGATCAGGTCCCCCGGGTTCACCAGCACGCGGAGGTACGCCAGGATATCCTTGATCTCCTTTCGCTGGTAGAACCGAACGCCCCCCACAACCTTGTACGGCATGCCAGCGCGCATCAGCACGTCCTCCAGCACCCGAGATTGGGCGTTCGTCCGATAGAAAACCGCGATGTCGCTGTATCGGAAGCCCTCGTCGCTGATCATTCGCTCGATCTCGGTGGCGACGAACCACGCCTCCTCGTGCTCATCCTCGGAGCGGAATCGGATCACCAGGTCGCCCCGGTCCGAATCGGTCCACAGCGACTTCGGCTTGCGCTGGACGTTGTGCTCGATCAGCGCGTTGGCCACTTCGAGGATGTTCTGCGTGGAGCGGTAGTTCTGCTCCATGACGAACACGGAGGCCTCGGGGTAGTCGTGCTCGAAGTCGAGGAGGTTCTTGATGGTCGCCCCGCGCCACGAGTACACCCCCTGGTCGGCGTCACCCACGACGCAGATGTTGCGGTGCTTCGCCGCCAGCAGGTTGACCAGGTGGTACTGGGCCCGGTTCGTGTCCTGGTACTCGTCGATGAGGACGTACCGAAACCGTTCCTGATAGTGCTCCAGGACCTCGGGACGATCCCGGAACAGCCGAACGGTCTGCATGATGATGTCGTCGAAGTCGAGGGCGCCCGCGCTGCGCAGCCTCCGCTGGTACTCCGCGTACACGTCCGCAACGGTCCGCTCGTAGAACGTCCCCGCCGCCTCGGCGTACTCCGCAGGGCCGACCAGGTTGTCCTTCGCCTGGCCGATCATCGCCGCGAGCTGCCGGGGGGGATAGCGCTTCGGGTCGAGGTTCATCTGCTTCTCGACGAGCGCGATGACCCGCTCGGTATCGCCCTCGTCGTAGATGGTGAAACGACTGGTCAGGCCCACATGATCGTGCTCCCTCCGAAGCATCCGCACGCAAGCCGAATGGAACGTGAGGATCCACATCCCCTTGGCGATACGGGTGCCGCGCAGCCCGTCGACGCGATCGGCCATCTCGTTGGCGGCCTTGTTCGTGAAGGTGATCGCCAGGATGGCGTGGGGCGAGACGCCCTTCTCTCGGATCAGATAGGCGATGCGATGGGTCAGGGCCCGCGTCTTTCCCGACCCCGCCCCCGCCACGATGAGGACCGGCCCCTCGGTGTGCAAGACGGCTTCCTGCTGGATCGGGTTCAGACCCTCGAGGAGGGGGGATGCGGGTGACTGGACGGCCACGGCTCGATTGTAGGGGTCGGCACGGACCCTTCTGCCGAAGCGGAGGCCCGGGGTCAGGAATCCTTGAAGCCGGAGTCCCAGTGCGACCCGTCACAGTACGGCTTGTTGTCGGATTGACCGCAGCGACACAAGGTCATTCGGTTTCGAACCTCGTACTCGAAGCCGTCGGCGCCCTCGACCGGAATCCCGCCCCGGACCCACAGCGGGCCGTTCTCGACCAGGCCGACCTCCTGACGGAGCTCTTCCTCCTCCGGAGTGGTCTCCGGCGCGATGTAGTACTGCAGCCGGCCCGACGGACAACGCCGGACCATCTCGATGATCGTCTGCTGGGTCTCCGGATCCTGGTATCCCCGGGCCATCTGCCACACGTTCGTGGGCGTCTTCTGGCAGAACGCGGCGTGGGCGCAGAGGGTCCGGTCGTCAGTCAGCTGCACCGGACCGAGCTCCGCGCAGTTCCGCCGGCGGTCCGCGCTGGGACGGCGGTCGGCCACCTCGGTTCCGTCGAAGGCGGCCTCGGCCTCGCTGCCGTCACAGAACGGAAGGTTGCGGGACCGCCCGCACCGGCACAGGTCGACCGGGTCGGAGTGGTCCACCTCCACGCCGCGAACCCACTCCACGCCGTCCCCCTCGGAGTTGTAGATGGGCCGCATCCGGACGAGCGGGGCGCCGGTCACCCGGTAGGGACCGTTCGGCAGGATCTTGATGTGCGGCGTGGGGTGCGTGGCGTCGGTCACGCCGCCCCCGATCGTTCGCTCGTGTGCCATCGTCGTCGCTCCTGTCCCGCGGGCACCCGCGACGTTACACCGCTCGTGGAACAACCCGAACCTATAATGGCCGCGCCGCGGCGGACTGTCGGGGCACCGCTCCAATGACTGCGACTGGCTGACGCCGAATGATTGAGACGACGCCGCGGCCCGGCGACCCATTCCCAAGCGCGTCCCGCCCGGGCCACGACGAGGTCGTCGTGGCGAATCGAGCGCAACGGTTCAGGCGCAAGAGTCCCCTGGTCGGGCTGACCGCGGAGGAGCCGGACATCTCGCGGCGTTCCACGGCCATCGTCGACGCCGTCGGGCTGGGGATCGTCTTCGGCATCCTGCTCGCGTATCTCCACCCCGGATTGCTGCTGTCGACGACGACCACCACCGGGGGAGACACCGGCGCCCACATCTATCCGGCGTGGTACCTTAAGACGCACCTGCTGCCACGCGGCCAGGTCTTCGGATGGAGCCCCGACTGGTACGCGGGGTTCCCGATCCTGCAGCTTTACTTCCCGTTCGTCCCGCTCCTCCAGGCGCTTCTGTCGTTCCTCATCCCCTACGAGGTCGCGTTCAAGATCGGGACTGTCCTCGGGACCCTCTTCCTTCCCGTCGCCGCCTACTTGCTCTTCCGGCTGCTCGACTTCCGTTTTCCCGGGCCGCTCATCGCGGCCGTGTCGACGCTTCCGTACCTCTTCGCGAAGAGCTACACGATCTATGGCGGCAACATCGCCAGCTCGCTGTCGGGCGAATACGGGTTCGCTCTGTCTCTCGGCCTGGTGCTCGTGTTCATCGGGCTGGCATATCGGTTGGCGACGAGCGGAAGCGGGTCCCCTCTGCTGTGCTCGGCGGTCCTGGCGCTGGCCGTCCTCAGTCACGCGCTGCCGGTCCTGGCCGTCCTGCCCGTGATCGTGTGGTTCGTCCTGTGGATCCGTCGCCGGTGGGCCTGGGGACGAGCCGTGGCCCAGATGGGCTCGGTCCTCCTGTTGGCCTTCTGTCTGACCGCGTTCTGGTCGGTCCCGTTCGTGAGTCGTCTGCCGTACGCGTCGAGCCTGCGTTGGACTCCGCTCCGCGGCTTCGGCCACCTGCTTCCGGCCGAGTACACCATGCTCGGCATCGCCGCCGCGGTCGGGGCGATCCTGGGCATTGCGGGCCGCGACCGCCGCATCCTGGTGCTGGCGACGCCGGCCATCAGCGGCGCGGCCGGGTATCTGTTCCTGGGCGGTGGGTCGGTGTGGAACGCGCGGTTCCTGCCGTTCTGGTACCTCGGCCTCGTGCTCTGCGCGGCGTACGCCGTTTATTCCGCGGCGTCGTGGCTCGCCTCTTCCGCCGGTCCGGTCGCGAGAAGGACGGGGATCTCATGGCTCCCCACCTCCGGGGCCGTCGTCGTGGTCGGTGCGCTGCTCGTCGCGACCGGTGGCCCTTTGATACGCGACAAGGGCCGGACCTTCGTCTCGGCGTGGGTTCGGTGGGACTACGAAGGCTACGAGGGGAAGGCCGCGTACCCGCAGTTCCGTGCGTTGATGGACCGCATCTCGGACCTCGGCCCGGGCCGGGTGATGTGGGAGCCGTCCCGTGGCTACACGCCGTTCGGTACGACCGACGCGCTGATGACCATCCCCTACTTCGCGGGCCACCCAACGATGGAGGGCGTGTACTACGAGTCGAGCATCACGATGCCGTTTCACTTCCTGATGGCGGCGGAGGTGGCCGACCGTCCGTTCAATCCGATCGCCGGCCTTCCGTACCGAACGTTCGACTTCTCCCGAGGGATCGAACACATGCGGCTGTTCGGCGTGCGGTACTACGTGGCCTGGTCGGACGCGGCGAAGGCGGCCGCGGGCGATTCGCCAGGGATCCATCACGTCGACGACGCGGGCTATTTCTCGATCTTCGAGCTCGCCAGGAGCCCCCAGGTATCGATCCCCGCGTATCAGCCCGTGGTGCTCACCGGCGGCGATTGGACCGAGGAGAACATTCGGTGGTTCTCGGATCCCGAAGCGCTGGGCGTCCCCCTCGTGCGGGACGGGCCGAAGGACTGGCCTCGAATCGAACGCTTCTCCGCCTCGCTGGCGAGGAAGCCGCTCCAGGACGGAGGGCGAGCGATCCACGCAAGGGTCGGCGACGAGGAGATTTCGTTCACCACCGACGCGGTCGGCCAGCCCCACTGGGTCAAGACGTCGTACTTTCCGAACTGGACCGTGGAGGGCGCGGACGGCCCGTACCTGGCGTCGCCCTCGCTGATGATCGTGGTCCCCACGCAGCGGCACGTCACGTTACGGTACGAGCGAGCGCCGCCGGAGTGGTTCGGGCTGGTGCTCACCGGGATGGGATTGATTGGACTGCTGGTTCCGCCGTTTCGGCGCCGGCTTCGGGCGCTGGGGCGAGGTGAGACCGGCCCTCGCGACCTCCTGCCCAGTGGGCTGCGTGATCGAATCCAGGGCAGGTTCGGGGAATTCGTGCGATTCGGCATCGTCAGCGTCGTCGCGACGGTCGTCGATCTCGCGGTGTTCAACGCCTTCCTGTTGTGGGTTCCGGCGCCGCTGGCCATCGACGTGACGTTTGCCTACACAGCGGGCCTCGCCACGAGCTTCGTCCTCAATCGGCGATTCACCTTCGCGGGACGCGGCCGCTCGGCGGTGCGGGAGGCAGCTCTGTTCGGGGCCGTGAGCCTTCTCGGCCTCGCCGTCAACACCGGCGCCGTGGAGCTGGTCGCGCGGTTCGTCGGCGAGGACGCCCTTCCATTGAACCTGGCCCGGCTGGTCGCGGCGGGCACGGTGTGGGGGCTCAAGTTCTTTGCGATCGATCGATGGGTCTTTCCTGAGCGAGCAGGACCTGTGCCCACCCGGACGTCCGCCGGTGCGCACCCCGCGGCCGCGGTGTCAGGCGACGGCGGGCAAGCCCGCCGGCCGCGGCCGCACCGAGTCCGATAAGGCTGATCGTCCTCCCCGTCACATCCCACCCGTCCACGCCGTAATCCAGCGAAAGCACGTGGCGACCTTGCCTAAGCGATACGCCGATGATGTCGTCTCTCGTCCTCTCGATCACGACCGGCCGCCCGTCGATGTGCGCGTGCCACTTCGGCGACCATCCCACCGCGACGCGGGCCTCCATCGAGCGGGGAGCCGTGACATCGATTCGGAGGTGCTCCGGATCGGCATCCACCAGCGTTGCCCGCAGCCCGGGCCCCGGGGACGACGTCAACGACGCGGGGTCGGGCTGGCCGGCCGGCGGATCGACCTCGAAGATGCCGAGCGGCGCATCACGCCACACGGGGGTGAACCGGCGCGACCGCTTCAACTCCTGCCACAGGTCGGCGGACGTCGTGACCACGTGCGTCACGCCGTACGTCGTCAGGCGGTCTGCCACGAGCTCCGGCCGCTCCTTTCCCAGCCGGTTACGCACGAAGGCCGCAGTCGACACAGAAGACGCCGGATTCACGACCACGAGGCCGTCTCGGCCGGACGCCTGAACCAACCACGTCTCCGGGTGCGGGAGCCCCGTGCGCCAGATCTCCGCCGGATAGTCCGCCTCGACGGTGAACCGTGCCGCGTCCGGCACGACCCGACGGAGCTGCCGAGCCGCCTCGTGCATCTGCGCCACCGGCGACCGCATCTCACGGGCGTCCGAGGCGAGCGGTCCCAGCGACAGGAGCGTCAGCGTCGCTCCCACCGCCAGCGCGGCCGCGCCACCGATCCACCGAACGCCCGCGAAGCCGATCACGGCGGCGAGGGCCAGGACCGATATCAGGCCGACATACCCGAACCCTCTGTTCACCATGGGAATGCCGTGGAGGCGGTCGTGCGCCAGCACCTGATAGGAGAGCACGAAGAAACCCACCGGCACGAGCACCAGTGCGGGGCCGGGGCGCCACCCAGCCACGGCCGCGATCACCACGACGACCAGCGACGCCACAACCAGAAACCCGAGACCGTCCCCGTGAAAGAGCGATCTCCCATCGATCACGCTGAGGAATCTGGACGCCATGCCCGGCGGATCGATCCCGGCGACCGGCCCCTGCAGGTCTTGATGGGCGAGGAACGGGACGATCCAGAACGCGGCCAGCGTCATCCCTGCGGCGACGCCGACCGCCAATCGGACGACCCCGGCCAAGGAGCGGTCCGCGGCGGCGAGTCGTCCCACCACGAGCAGGGGGAGCATCCCGAGCACGACCAACGTGGTGAACAGGTGCGTGACGACGAGGAGCGCGGTCGCCACGGCCGTCACGACGATCCACGGCGGCCGGGAGCCGTCGAGGACGCGAGCCGATGCCCCGAGCAGCAGGCAGAGCAACAGGGCGCCGACCTGATGCACCAGAAGACCAGTGACGAATACGCCCTGGATGCCGAGGCCGAACGTCGTAGAGACGGTGATCGACAGCATCGCGGCCACACCGGCCGCGAGCCTGGACAGACCGAACGATCGGGCCAGGAAGGCGGCCCCGGCCGGCAGAGCCACGAACGACCCCACCGCCGCAACCTTCAGGGCGCCGGCGGTCGACACGAACCCGAGCGTGAGGGCCCGGATCGTCGCGAGCAGCCAGTTGTATCCGGGCCCGTAGAACAGATAGAGGTCGTGTCCCACCATGAACCTGGGAAACCACCCGTCGAGCTGTCCGCGGGCCAACAGATGGAGGCCGTACTCGGCCCGCACTAGATGGGACATGATGTCGAGACCGGCGGGCGGGGCCGGTCCCCACACGTGGCGCGTCGTCCAGAGCGCGATGACCATTGCCGTGCCGACACCGGCGGCGAGGACGACCGGTTCGTCCGCCCTGCCCCGCGCGGCCAGCGCCACGATGATGTCCAGCCACCGCGAAGGTCGGGCCGCCCCGCCCCCGTCCCTGCCGATCGTCACGAGCTGGAAGGGATCTCGACCGGCGCCCCTTCGCCTGTGGGGACGGGACGGAGCTCCCGGTGGCGATACGAGTTCAGTACGAACCGCCGATAGAAGATCGCCACGGTGTCGAGGACGATTCGGACCGTCGCGTGTACGTCGACATGGCTGGTGAACTGATAGTCGATCTGCACCGGGGCCTCGAACACGCGGGTGAACCCGAGCATGCGCGCCACCACGAGAAGCTCGAGGTCGAATGCGAATCGCTTCTCGAGCATTCGGGGGAGGACCGCCTGAAGCACGTCCCGGCGGATCAGCTTGAGGCCCGTCTGGGTGTCCCGCACGTTTACGCGGAAGAGGAGCCGGGTCATCTTGTGGTACGCCCAGCTCATGGCCCGGCGGAGCGGCGGGTACGCCACGGTGGACAACGGGTGCCGTTTCGATCCAAGGACGATGTCCGGTCGATACAGGCGCATCAGCGACAGGAACGCCTGAATCCCCTCCGGGGCGATGTCTCCATCGGCGTCGATGAACGCCACGTACGCGCCTCGCGCCCGGTTGAGCCCGACCCGGAGGGCGTGGCCCTTGCCCGAACGCTCGGGATAGTGGAACACGCGAAGCGAGTCGGAGCTGAACTCATGGGCGATCCGTACCGTGTCGTCCGTGCTGCCGTCGGAGACAACCACGATCTCGTGCGAGGCGAGCCCCGACAGCGCGTGCTCCAGTCGGTCGAGGAAGGCGTGGAGCGAGGGGCCGGAGTTGTGACACGGGACGACCACCGAGAGCTCCACGGCCGCATCTCGCGCGCTCGCTCGATCTCTCGGAACCTCTTCGTGGGGCCGCAGGCGCGACAGCGGGGGGGTCCACCGGCAGATCGCGGCAGCGGCATGGTAGAGCAGCACCGCGCCGACGGCTGCCGCCGTCGCCGCGATCCAAGCCACGGCGATCGGGGAGGCCCCCACCATGGCCAGCGCGGCTGCCTGCAGGACACCGACCACTGCGAGCAGCCATGACGCTCGGGTGTCGAAAGCGACGTGGATCCCGATGAGCAGCAGGAGGGCCCCGGCGAACACGGGAGCCCACAGCAGCACCGACGCCAGTCCGAGCGAGTCCCCGGCCGGTTCTCCCCGGACCCAGGACACGACCGCGACCGCGGCGATCGCGCCGGCGACCGAGGCCAACCCGGTCCACGCGATCGTCCCGCCAAGGGCTCTTCGCAACGTCCCCAGCGCCCCCAGCGTCCCATGTCGGCCGTCCGGTCCCCGCCTCGGGACGAACCACGCCGCGGCCGTCCACGCTGCCGCCTTCGACCACACGGCCAGCTCGCAGTACGAACGGAGCCGGGCCGGCGAGAGGCGGATGGCGGCGACGAGCACATCGACGTTCGCGATGAGCGCGACGGCGACGGCCGCCGCGACCGCTGCGGGGACGTCCACCGGAAGATCAAGGACTCCCGGCCGGCCTCTCGTGTGGCGATGGCCTGACGCCGCAACGCGAGCGAGGAGCGCTCCCACCGCCACGGCGTCGGCGGCCGCGACGGCGAGAAGGACGCCGGGCCCGTCGGCGCCAACCGCGGCAGCCCCGACGCCGGTCACGGCGCGAAGGCCAGCCCACGCCACCGGCGCCGGGTCCTTCGGCGATGTGCCTCCGGTCACCGAGCCGGCGATGGAGGCCGCAACCCCCGCACCGAAGACCGCGATCGGCAGGGCGAGGAGCGGCCCAGACCCCAGACCGAGTCGCGCTCCGCAGACCGCCGCGACGCCCAGCCCGGTCGCCGCCCCGACGGCGGCCGCCACCACCGCGGCGCCCCGAACCCCAGCGGGGCGTCCCCCCCCGCCGGCCGGCTCCGTCGCTCCGGTCATTGCCGCCGGCGCCGCGAGTGCCACGGCAGCCGAGGCCAGAACGAACAGCCCTGCGAAGTCGGATGGGTCGATGAAGAAGAAGGCGAGCGCGACGGCGGCGAACGACGAGGCGCCCAGAAGGGCGACGGGACGGGTGAATCTGCGACCCGCGTCGACGAACTCGCCCAGGACCGCCGATAGCCTGTCCTCGCCGTTCAGCATCGTGGCGACCTAGGCGGCGAACGAATCGGCCACCGAGCCTCCGGATCGGACGATCGTGATCGGCGTCCCGAGCGGGAGGACGCGAACGAGCCTCTCGATGTCCCGGTTGTACATCCGGATGCATCCGTGGCTGGAGCGGCGGCCGACCGTCGACGGGGCGTTCGTGCCGTGCAGACCGATGATTCCACCCAACTCCCAGTTGCGGAGCACCTCGGAGTATCCGGATAGCCCATAGGCGTACGTGCCGTAGATCGTGTCCGGATCCGGCAGCCGCAGCAACGACGCCAGGAAGAAGTGGCCCAAGGGCGTTGGCGTCTCTCCGGTGCCGATGCCGACCTTGAACGAATCGAGCAGCTTGCACCGCGAATAGAACCGGAGCCGGAACTGGTCTCGCTGCAGCAACAGCCGATACGGCGTCACGTTGACGTGGACCCGCTTCTGCGGCACGTAGCCGGTCGTCTCGTTCGGACGAATCGGCAGCAGGACCTGATGCCACGTTTCGCCGTCCGTTCCCGTAACCGACCGCTGAACCAGGAACGTCTGGGGCGATCCGAGCACGTTGGTGCGCGCGAAGCGGCCAACCACACGGGAGGAGGGATCCGGGGAGACCCGGGCGTCGATCCGAGCGGTCGCGACAGTGGCGACGACCGCGTCCTTCGCGCACGACGGGGCAGCGTTCGGCGCGTTTCCGTTCGCGGTGGCGGCGATCCCCCTGTCCGGCAGGACGGCGACCCGTACCGCGGACGTCGCGGCGAAAGCGCCACCCAGGTATGCAGTGATGATCATGGTCACGGTCCCCACGGCGCTGGCCGTCACGACTGTCGACGCGCGGCTGGGTCGACGATGCCGTCCCCGGTATCCCCACGGCTGGGGGCGCCGCGCCGGCGCGCCGGCGGGCCGGGCGACAGGGGCGGGCCCGCGCCCCGCCACGTCGTCGGGGCCTCGGCCGGTCACGCGCCACCGGTCCTTGAGCGATATCGGCCGCCGGCGTCTCCCCGCACTCATCGCCGCTCGATCCTACCCGGCTGGGCCGTGGCGTCCGCCCGAACACAAAGAACAAAGAACGAGGTGGCACGGAGGCCACCTCGTTCCTTGGTCGAGCTCGAAAACCGTGTCTAGCCGGTGAAGGGTGCCGGGCCCGTGACAGGGACGGCGGGCGGTGCTCCTGGCCCGTCCGGCGGCGTCGTGGTCGTCGGAGGAGCCGTGGTAGTGGTCGGCGGAGGCGCCGTCGTCGTCGTCGTGACGAGGCTCAGGCAGAACTCGAGCGGGGTCTGGTCGCTCTCGCCCTCCTTGATCGCCTTGGCCTCCTCCAGCTGCTCTGGGGTCGGGTTCTCGGCGATGATGTCGTCCTCGTGGCCGAGGTGGCCTTGGAACTGCGTGCTCTCGGAGTCGACGACCAGGAGATTGAA
>JBHELE010000216.1:0-2707 GCA_046263235.1 Actinomycetota bacterium | reverse complement strand
GAACCGTGGACGAGTACGTGCACGTCATGTTGCGGGTTCGCGACCTCCCCGGCGTCGTCGCCGTCGAGGCCAACCTCTCGTCGCCGAACCTGGACCGGGGGAACCGCGTGTTCGCCTGCCATCCGGATCAGGCCGCACAGGCCATCGGGGCGATTAGCCGATTCACCGCCACGCCGGTGTTCGCCAAGCTGGCCGCCGACGTTACCAACATCGTCGACGTGGCGCGGGCCTGTGTCGACGCCGGGGCGTACGGCCTGTCGCTCATCAACACGCTGCTGGCGATGGCCATCGACGTTCGAACCTCCAAGCCGAAGCTCGGCGCGATCACCGGCGGTCTGTCCGGGCCGGCCATCAAGCCGGTGGCGCTCCGGTGCGTGTATCAGGTGGCCCAGGCCCTCCCCGGCGTCCCGATCATGGGCATGGGTGGGATCGCCACGGCGGAGGATGCCATCGAGTTCCTGTTGGCGGGGGCCTGGGCGGTCCAGGTGGGAACGGCGAATTTCTACAACCCCGACGCCACCGTGGAGATCGGCGACGGGATCCGCGACTTCCTGGCGGCCCGCGGGCTGTCGAGCCCTGCGGACCTTCGCGGCCGATTGGAGGTTGGGCGCGATGCGCCGGAACCCGCTTATCGCGGCGGTTGACACCTCCGATCTCGACCGAGCATCGGACCTCGCTGAACGGCTGGCCGCCACCGTCGCGTTCGTGAAGATCGGGCTGGAGCTGTTCACCGCGGCCGGTCCGGTGGCGGTCGAACGGCTCCGCGGTCACGCGCCCGTGTTCCTGGACCTGAAGCTCCACGACATCCCGAACACGGTCGGCCGGGCGGCGGCGAACGCCGGGCGCCTCGGCCCGTCGCTCATTACCGTCCACGCTCTGGGGGGGCCGGACATGGTCCGCGCCGCGGTCGACGGGTCCCACGAGGGAGCGGCCGAGGCGGGGTTCGACCCGCCGATCGTCCTCGCGGTCACGGTGCTGTCGAGCCTGTCCGGCGAGGAGCTTGCGTCCCCGGCATCGCTGGCGTTCGAGGCGGTCGAAGCGGGCGCCGGGGGCGTCGTCGTCTCCGGAGACGACATCTCGACCGTCCGCGACGTCGTCGGCCCGAACGTCTTGCTGGTGGTCCCGGGGATCCGTCCGGCCGGTCACGGGTCGAACGATCAGGTGCGGGTGCTCTCGCCCGGGGAGGCCCTGGAGCGCGGCGCCGACTACCTCGTCGTGGGCCGCCCGATCACCGAATCGGCGGACCCGGCGGCGGCGGCCCGGGCCATCCTCCGGGAGGTCCAGGCGGCGTGAGCCCCGAGGAGGCGCTCCGGCTGCTCGGGGACTCGGGCGCAATGCTGTCCGGTCACTTCCTGCTCTCATCCGGCCGGCATTCGGATCGATACGTGGAGAAGGCCCGTGTGTTCGAGGACCCGGACACGGTGATGGCCCTCGGCCGCGAGATGGCGTCGTGGTATCGGGACGTCGACGTGGTGGTCGCTCCGGCCGTTGGAGCGATCGTCCTGGGATTCGCCGTGGCGGCCGCGGGGGGGGCCCGGTTCGTCTTCGCCGAGCGCGAGGGCGAGGGCGATCGAATGACGCTGCGGCGGGGCTTCGAGCTCCGTCCGGGCGAGCGGGCCCTGGTCGTCGAGGACGTCATCACCACCGGCGCGTCGGCCCGCGAGGTCCACGAGCTCGTGGAATCGTCGGGCGCGGTCTCTCTCGGTGTGGCGGCCCTGGCCGACCGGTCCCAGACGGCGCCACCCTTCCCCCTGCGATCCGTCATCCGCGTCGAAGCCGTCTCCTGGGATCCGGACGAGTGCCCGCTGTGCCGCCAAGGGGTCGAAGTGCGATCAACAGGATCCCGCCGCCTGCCCGCCGGAGCCTGAACCCTCAAGGAGAGGTTCATCCTTGTAGCGAGGCAAGCGAGACGCTTTGCCCCTGCTCACAGGCGGTGCGTATAATCTCGCGGTTCTCGCCCCTCAGCCGCCCCGCGCAGACGAGGAGACGCACATGCCGCTACCCACCCTGACCGAGGAACAGAGGAAGGAAGCGCTCGCCAAGGCCGCCGAGGCGCGCCGCAGGCGAGCCGAGCTCAAGGGTCAGCTGAAGTCGGAGAAGATGACCCTCCGGGACGTCTTGACGCGGCAGGCCGATGATGTCGTCGGAAAGATGAAGGTGTCCTCGGTGCTCGAATCCCTTCCCGGGGTGGGCAAGGTTCGCGCTCGTCGCATCATGGAACGGCTCGACATCTCGGCGACCCGTCGCATTCGCGGTCTCGGTGCCAAGCAGAAGGACGCGCTCCTCACGGAGTTCTCCAAGCGCTAGGCCGCCTGTTCGTCCTCTCCGGTCCCTCCGGGGTGGGGAAGGGGACCGTCGTCCGCCGGGTCCTCCAGCAGACGCCGAACCTGGTTCTCTCTGTGTCCGCCACGACTCGCGCCCCGCGCCCGGGCGAACTCGACGGGCGTGATTACCACTTCATGGGAGACGCCGAGTTCGATCGGCTGGCGGACGAGGATGGGTTCCTGGAATGGGCCGAGGTCTTCGGCGCCCGCTACGGCACGCCGTCCGGGCCGGTGATCGCCGAGCTCGAGCGCGGGAACGACGTCCTGCTCGAGATCGATGTGCAGGGCGCGGGCCAGGTGCGGCGTCGCCGCCCCGATGCCACATTGATCTTCCTGGCTCCGCCCTCGGAGGCGGACCTGGTGGCCCGACTTCAGGACCGCCG
>JBHELE010000215.1:0-6724 GCA_046263235.1 Actinomycetota bacterium | reverse complement strand
GCCCCGGCTCCGCGGGTGGCTCCAAGACGACGCCACGGGGCGCCAGCTGCGTACGCACCTCACCCAGACCGCCACGCAGTGGGCGGACCGAGGTCGCGACCCCGGCGAGCTCTACCGCGGCGCTCGCCTCTCCGCGGCGTTGGACTGGGCCCGGGACCACGACCCGGACCTGAACGTTCTGGAGCGCGACTTCCTGGAGCAGAGCCGTCTGGTCAGCGACCGGGAGACCGAACGCCAACGGCGGACGAACCGTCGGCTCCGAGGTCTGCTGGTCGGCACCGCGGTGTTCCTGGTCGTCGCGCTCGTGGCAGGCGCCCTGGCGTTCGTTCAACGAAGCCGCGCCCGCGACGCCCAGGCGGCCGCGGAAGCGCAGGCGCTCCGCTCCGACGCCGAGCGCCTCGGGACCCTGGCCGTCACCGAGCCGAACCTGGATCGCGCGCTTCTGCTCGCCGTGGCCGGCGTGAACCTCCGCGACCTCCCGGAGACCAGGGGCGATCTGCTGGGGGTGTTGCAGAACACGCCCGCGCTCATCGGGATGACCAGGCCGTCACGGAGCCAGCTCGTCGCGCTCGGCGTCAGCCCCGACGGCCGTCTGATGGCGACGGCCGACTCCGCCGGGGTCGTGTACTTCAACGACGTCGGGACGTGGCGGCCCAACGGGGCAGCCGTTCGTCTCGAGGGGGCCGTCACGCAAAACGCGCTCGCGTTCTCTCCCGACGGCGGGCGTGTCGCCGTCGCCACGGCGACGGCGGGGGACACCTCGAACCTGTACCTCGTCGATGTCTCCGCCAGGACGGCGACTCGAGTTGGGTCCTGGCGCTCCATCCCCGCCGTGGCCGGCCCGCTCCGGTTCACGCGCATGGCCTTCTCGCCCGACGGAGCTCGAATCGCGGTCGCGGTGGCCAGCGCCGCGCCGGATTCGCCGGTCCCCGTGTCGCAGCGCCTGCTTCTCCTAGGGATCCCGGACGGGCGGGTCGTGTGGGACCGCCCGTATCCGCTCGTCCCTGGGCAGAACGAGACGTCGGTCGCGTTTGGGCCGGACGGCGTCCTGATCACCTCGGCGCAGCAGGGGGAGACGCTCCTTTGGGACGCGAGGCGCGGACGGGTGACCCGCCGCTTCCCGATCGGTGGCCCGTTCGCCGTATCGCCGGACGGGCGGCAGCTGGCGCTCGCCGAGAACAACCCCGATCCATCACAGCCCGAGTCGTCGATGGCCCTGCTCGACCTCCGGACGGGGAAGCACCGCTCGCTCGAGCCGCTTCCGGTCCCGGGTTGGATCGTCTCGGTGGAGTTCGCCGGCGGCCGGACGATCCTCGGGCGCTCGTTCGACGCCGTGACTCGGGCATGGGATCCGGCGTCCGGGGCGATCGTCGACAGTTACGCCGGTCACGCCTCCGGTCTCATCATCGCCGTCACGCCCGACGGGCGCACGCTCCTGTCCGGGGGAGAGGACGGCAGCGTCGCGGCGTGGGACCTGTCGGGGTCGCAGCGGCTCGGGCGGACGTTTCGATGGCGAACGCCCCAGCTGTCATGCCCGACCACGCCGTGCTTCGTGATCAACCCGCGAGGGACGGTGATGGCCGAGTCGCTCGCCGACGGTACGGTGGCGTTGGTCGATCTTCGACGTCTGCGCGTCGCGGCGACGCTTCCGGCGCGAAACGGATCGGTCGCCGACGCTCTGGCGTTCTCACCCGACGGCGCTCACCTCGCTACGGGCGGAATCACCGGCACCGTCACGCTCTGGCACGTGTCGAGCCGGTCGGTCGTTCGGACGTTGCGGTTCTCCGACCGGGTCTGGCGGGTCGCGTTCAGCCCCGACGGCAAGCTGCTGGCGGTGCAGACGAAAGCACCGGACAGTTCGTCCTCTCGCGTCGCGGTCCACGACCTCGCATCCCGACGGCAGCTCTACGCGCACGAGGTCCCATTCGGTAAGGGGGACCTGGAGTTCAGCCCGGATGGCCGGCGGCTGACGGCGCTGGGATGTTGCGAGCCGGACTCGGCGATCGCCGTGTGGGCGGCGCGCTCCGGATCGGAGCTGTTCCTCCCGAAGGTCGCCGGTCACGCCACGACCATCGCCTTCTCGTCCGACGGCGACGTCCTCGCCGCCGGGGCGGAGGACGGCAAGGTCTTGCTGTTCGACGCCCATGACGGGTCGCCCGCGGGACCGCCGATCCAGGTGGCCACCGGAACGGTCGACCCGCTTTCGTTCTCCCCCGACGGGCGATTGTTCGCGGCGAGCTCCAGCGACCTGACGGCGACGATCTGGGACCTCCGCTCGCGTACGCGTCTCGGAAATCCCTTCCCGATCGAACAGGGATCGATCCCGGTGGCGCGGTTCGCGCCGAACGGCGTTCTGGTGATCGACAACCTCTCCAGCACCTCGCTGTGGCCGAGCGACCTTCGGACGTGGGTCCGGTTCGCCTGCCACGTGGCCGGACGCGACCTCAGTCGAACCGAATGGACGGAGCTCCTCGGGGAGCGTCCCTACCGGTCGGTCTGCCCCCGGTAGGTCAGGAGCAGCCCTTGTTGACCTTCCCCTCCGCCGAGTACGACCGCTGCGGGTTGACCTTGAACAGGACCTTCTCGCCGGGCTCCAGCGGCCTCGCCTTCACGACCGGGCCGTACACGCCCTGGGCCGCCAGGAAGGCGTTCCGCATGGCGCGCTCGGCCTTGAGGTAGTCCCCGCAGCCGAACAGGCGGGATGCCATCTCGCGCCACCGCCCGGCCTCGCGGACCTTCCTCTTCGTTGACGACGAGGGGCCGGCCAGCCCCTTCATCCCGTCGAGGAGATATGCATCGGCCAGGAGGTCCTGGGTCATTCGCAGGTACTCGGCGGTGTGGCCGCGCTGGATGATGTCCTGGTCCAGGACGGAGTACGGGGCGAACGAACCGGCGTACGTGGTCGGCGCCATGGAGTGGTCACCGTAGTGTCGGTAGGACGTGCCGTAGTAGCGCCACCTCCCGGTGCTGTCCCGGTCCACGGTCAGCGAGTCGTGAGGGTGGAGCAGCCCGAGGAAGTGCGAGGCCTCGTGCTGGACCGTGTAGGAGAAGCCCCGTCCGGGATCGACCGCCGGCGGGATGTTGTTGCACCCGGGGGCGAACGGCTGCGACTTGCCGCAGTCGGTGGCCTTGTACGTCTTGGCCCGCTCGTTGGTGTTGTTGAGGATGCCCCAGATCTCGCCGTTCGGCGTCGGCAGGGCCACGCCTCCCACGATGGCGGGCAGGTACCAGGTCGTGACGCCCGGCCATACCACGCTGATGTTGGTGAGCGTGAGCTGCCCGGGCCGAAGCGGCGCCACCTTGTTCCGGTTCTCCTCGACCAGGCGGCGAACCACGAAGCCGGACGCCCCGGCGTCGTTCACCCCGATGCCCAGCAGGTCGTCGCCGCGGGCCTTGGCCAGCTCCAGCCATTGCTGCATGGGGTCGCCCGGCCCCGTGCACGTCGGATCCGGGACGAGCACCACCGTGCCGTTCCCCACCCCGGGGGGCCCGTCCTCGGGCCGGTTCACCAGGGCGCGCTCCTTGGCGCACTGGAGGTAGCGATACGTCTCGAGCTTCGGATCGGACCGCTCGGTGGTGAACGTCGCGCCCGGAAGGGCCGACGACAGGTTCTTCTCAACGTAGCTCGGTCGGTAGATCTTCTCGAGCTGGGTGTGCGAGATCCCCTCGGGGCTGCACTCGGGGCGTGAGTAGCAGTCGCTCCAGTTGTTCGACGCCAGGAAGTACACGTCGGCCGGAAGTGGGCGGTACAGGTACGACGGCGTCAACCGGTACAGCAGCATCGTCACGGCGCTGCGGGCGGTTCGCTCCACCAGCTTGCCCTGCCAGAACGGGTCGTTCTCGTAGTCCCAGATGGGCGGATCGCCGAACGGTTTCGAGGCCGACCCGGGAACGGCTCCCAGGAAGAAGTCGATGGCCTCGTACTGGTTCGGTCCGGCCCCCAGGTCGTGGAAGAAGAACCGATACCGCCCGCCCCATACACGAGCCCAGTCGGGTCCGTTCTGGGTCTGCGTGTCCGGGTCGATCATGTGCATCGACACGTCCCAGTGGTGGTACGCCGACGTCCGGAAGTACGCCCCGGCGTAGTCCGGCGTGTACGTGTCCAGGACGAAGAACGTCACGCTGGTGGCCGGGCCGTGCGGCATGCGCTCCAGGTTCTTGCGCCCCTTCGCGGTGTAGAAGGGGTCGAAGTACGCCGATGGATCAGGCGTGATGAAGCGGCCCCCGCGAACCTTCCCGGTCTCGATGTCGCGGAACGACCGACGGTACCTGTCCTTGAGCCGGCTGGCGAAAATCCAGTCCTCCACGGCGAACGCGTCGATCTTGTCGCTGACGGTGGGGTTGATCACCTGCTTCTCGCCACGGGTCACCTTCCCCTGATGGGCGTCGTACAGGGCCAGGTAGTTCGCCGAGTCCGGCAGGTCGAACGGCGCGTCCGGGACGGTCACGCTCTCGGCCATGGCGTACAGGTCCTTGGTCCACGTGTCGTCGGCCTGCAGGAAGTTGTAGTCGTACGTGAACTTGATCGGCTCGAAGTACGGTCGATACCCGTCGGCGTCCGGGCTCTCCGTCCCGGAAAAGTGGCAGACCCGCCAGTTCAGGACGGCGTTGGCGATCCGGTCGTCCTCGCCCGTGCAGTCCGAGCCCTGCTTCGCCAGCACGCCCGTGCGGTACTCGGTCGGCATGCGGTCCCGGAAGGCGGCCACCTCTTCCTTCGACCAGCTTCGGCCGGCGAACACGATGTTCACGTCGAGGCGCTGGGTGAGGTACTTGTCCGCCAGGCGCATCACGTCGAGGCGGTCGTACCGGACCGGCCCGCCGGCGGCCAGAGTGACGGTGGTCCTGACCGGGATGCGATAGCCGAACACGGCGCGCGTCTGGATTCGCCACGTCCCCGGCACGGGGTCGGCCACGTGGAACTCGGACACCGGAATGGTCCGTTCGTTCCCCGTCTCCTTGTTGAACGAGTTGGCGACCTCGGCCCGCCCCACCACGCGGCGGTCGGGACCGATCCCCCAGATGTGGACGTAGTAGTTGGGAAGCGGCCATTCCGCCCGGGCGTACAGCGTTCGATGGCCCCCTCCCTTCGCCACCCGCACGGTGACCTCCGAGCACACCGGCGCCACGCACGGATCCTGCGGCGTGGTGAATCCGGGCTCGAAGAGGATCGCGGTGTCCGGGTTCCTGGTCAGCACCGACCGCACGGTCTTGGTCTGGGGACGACTCGCCTTCGGGTTGGCGAGCGTGAGCGACGCGGCCACCGCGGACGGATCGGTCCGGCCGATCGACGCGATGGGATGGGCCTGCACGTCCATCGAGGAGGGCTCGGCGAACCAACGCCAGTCGCAGGCGAAGGCCGGCCCGGCCCACATCAGCAGGACGAACGCGGTGACCGAGGTGAGTGCAGAGCGCTTCAGCATGCGAATCGGCTCCCCGGGTGGTGGCTAGTCAGATGTGGCTAGATACTGCGCACGCCGGCGCCGGGTCGTCAATCGGGCGAACGGGCCCCGCCCGTGCCCGGTTGACACGTCGTCGGAACCGTCGTACAAAGGCTCCTTGCGAATTCCTACTGAAGGAGTGCAATTCGTGGTTCGGACGCGGCGCAGCGGGTCGGTGGGGACGATGATCCCCGCCTGTTGTTGCTGTACCGGGGCCGCCCTCATGCGGAGGGCGACCGGGTAGCCGCGCGGCCGACCAGCTCAGACACCTGACGACGGGGCCCGCGGGGCCCCGTTCTTCATTTCCCGGCACGGTGACTGGCAGGTGTGATGAGCGAAGACAGGCGATTCGGAACCGCAGAGCGGAAACCCCTTCGGGAGGAGCCGTCCTGGGAGCAGGTGCTGACCAAGAACAGCATCGAGCGCCTGAAGAAGGACCGGCAGCCCGTCGGCATCGTTCACGAGATCCCGGACCTGGCGGCGAAGCACTACCTCGACGTGGCCGAGGAGGACATCGTCCGCCTCCAGTGGTACGGGCTGTACCACGACAAGCCGAAGACCGGGCAGTTCATGATGCGGATCAAGGTCCCCGGCGGCCTGCTCCCGCCACAGAGCCTCCGGGCCATCGGGGAGGTCACGAACCAGTACGGCCAGGGCCAGGCGGAGCTGTCCACGCGGCAGAACGTCCAGCTCCACTTCGTCGGGCTCTCCGAGGTGCCCGACATCCTGGCCCGCCTCCGGGAGGCCGGGCTGACCACCGCCGGGGCGTGCGGCGACGCCGTGCGCAACGTCACCGGCTGCCCACTGCAGGGCGTGCTGGCCGCCGAGGCATTCGACGTGACCCCGATCGTCGAGGAGGTCTCGTCGTTCTTCGCCGGCAACCCCGAGTACATGGACCTGCCCCGCAAGCACAAGATCACCATCGCGGCCTGCCCCTCGCAATGCGACATGCCCGAGATCAACTGCATCTCGCTGATCGGGGCGGTCCGCGAGGGCGCGCCAGGATTCGGCGTCCGGGTGGGCGGCGGGCTCTCCACAGTCCCGCGCCTGGGCCATGACCTCGGTGTGTGGATTCCCGCCGCCGATGCGATGCCGGTCCTTCGGGCGCTGCTCGACGCGTGGAAGGAGGACCGCCGCTACCGGTTGTCCCGGATCAAGGCACGGATGAAGTTCATGGTCGACGACTACGGCGCCGAAGGGATGCGGCAACAGGTCGAGGACCGGTTGGGACGCCGGCTTCCCGACGGCCGCGCCCCGGACCCCGAGGGCTTCGCCGACCACATGGG
>JBHELE010000214.1:0-3482 GCA_046263235.1 Actinomycetota bacterium | reverse complement strand
ATCGCCGCGACGACACGTCGCCGGGCTGGACCCGCGACGATTCCATCTCGTCGCTGCGGTCACCGACCGGGCCATCGGGCTTCGCCTGCTCCAGTCGGAGCTGTACGGCGCGGTGGCCGGTGGGATGCGCGTCGATGATCCGGGAGCCGACCTCGCCGTGGCGGCGGCGCTGGCGTCGTCGACCGTCGGCGCGCCGGTGCCGACCGGGCGGGCCTTCGTCGGCGAGGTCTCGCTGACGGGAGTGGTACGGCCGGTTCCGGGGATCGACCAGCGCGTGCTGGCGGCCGCCTCCGCCGGCGTCGAGGTGGTCGTCTGCCCGGCCGGACACACCGTCTCACAGGTTGCAGTCGGGGGTCCGCGGCTTGCTCCGGTGAGGCATGTCCGGGAAGCACTGGCGTGGGCCGTCCGGCGTGACTCCGCCCCCGCGGGCGCCCGGAAATAGCCGCTGACCAGCACTTTTAAGTTGCTAGGGCTTCGAGCCGCGTGCTATCCTTCGATCACTTCGAAGGGAAACCACTCCACCACCGAGGGGGGATTTGTGTTCCGCAAGGGCGACCGAGTTGTGTATCCCCACCATGGAGCGGCAATTATCGAAGACCTTCGGGAGCGAGAGATTTTCGGCGAGAAACGAACCTATTTCGTGCTCCGGCTCTCGCATGGCGACCTCACACTGATGGTCCCCGTCGACAACACCGAGGAAGTGGGCCTGCGCGAAGTCGTGTCCAAGCGAGAGGTGAAGAAGGTGTTCGAGATCCTCCGCGAGGACGAGGAGCCCACCACCGCAACCAACTGGAACCGGCGCTTCAAGACCAACGTCGAGAAGCTTCGGTCCGGCGACATCTTCCAGGTCGCCGAGGTTGTACGGAGCCTCTCGCTGCGTGAGAGTGACAAGGGGCTGTCGGCCGGAGAGAAGCGCATGCTGGCGAAGGCTCGCCAGATCCTCATCTCCGAGTTGACCTTCGCCGTGGGGGCCTCGGAGGAAAAGACCGAGGAGATGCTGGACAAGGTGCTCGACGAAACCCGCGGCGTCCTCGCCGGCTCCAGCTAGCACCACCACCCGCACCGCCGAACCATCGCCTCACCGTGGGCCGGTTACGCTTGCCCCCGTCATGGGATCGACAGGCCGATCGGTCGAGGCGTGGGCCGTCGTTCTCGCCGCCGGAAGCGGCGTGCGCCTCGGCCGGGACGAGCCGAAGGCCTTCGTCTCGGTGGCAGGAAGGCCGATGCTGGAGTGGTCCCTACTGGCCCTCGAGCAATCGTCGTCGGTCTCCGCGATCGTCCTCGTCGCACCGCCGGCCGGGCTCGACCGCGCTCGAACGAGCGCGGACCGATTCGGGCGCGTGGCCGCTGTGGTCGCCGGCGGTCCGACCCGCCAAGCCTCCGTGCGAGCGGGTCTGGACCGAATCCCCCCGTCCGCCGAGGTCGTCGTGTGTCACGACGCCGCCCGCCCGTTGGCGCGCCCCGACCTGTTCGACGAGGTCGTGGAGGCTCTGCGATCCGCAGACGTTGCCGGTGCCGTCCCGCTCATCCCGAGCCCGGACACCGTGAAACGGGTCCGTGACGACCGTGTGATCGAGACCATTCCTCGCCACGAGCTCGGCCTGGCCCAGACCCCTCAGGCGTTTGCCGCCGCCGCCCTCAGACACGCTCACGACCGCGCCGCGCTCGACGGGGTGTCCGCCACGGACGACGCCATGCTGCTCGAGGCGGCCGGCTACGCCGTGGCCGCCGTCCCGGGCGACCCGGCCAACCTCAAGATCACGACCGAGGACGACGTCGCCCGGGCCGAAGCCGTCCTGACGCGCCGGCACGGGGTCTCGGAGGGGAGGGCACGTGTCTGAGGTCCGAGTGGGACTGGGCGTCGACCTCCATCCACGCGCCGAGCATCGCCCCCTGTTCCTCGGCGGGGTTCGCTTCGAAGGGGAGCCTGGATTGGCCGGGCATTCCGACGGCGACGTCGTCTGCCACGCCGTGGCCGACGCCCTGCTCGGTGCGGCCGGTCTGGGTGACCTCGGTGACCATTTCCCGGACACCGACCCGGCGGTGGAGGGCATCGCCGGACTGGACCTTCTGGCGCGCGTCGTGGCCAAGCTGACCGACACGGGACTGGCCGCGACGGGCTGCGATCTCACGGTGCTGGCAGACCGTCCGTCGATCGCCGGCGTCAGGGAAGAGATCCGTCGGAACCTGGCCGCGGCGCTGGTGCTGCGAGCGGGGGACGTCTCCGTGAAGGCGACCCGTCCGGAGGGGCTGGGTCTTTCGGGCGACGGCGCCGGGTGCGTGGCGGTCGTGACGCTGTCGCCGTTCGACAGGCGGTGACGGGAGCTCGCCGGTCCTCGGGCCCGCCGGGGGAGGGGTGGCCCCTCGGCGGTCGCCGGGCGGCGGCCGAGGCCGTTCGCTCCGGCCGAGCCCGAAGGCTGCTCGTGTCACGCGACGCCCGTCGAACCCAGGGCCTTCGGTCGGTCCTGGCCGAGGCCGAACGCAGCCGTGTTCCCGTCGAGTGGCTCGGCGGTGACGCCATCGACCGGCTCTCGATCCCCGACCATCAGGGGGTCGCGGTCTACGTCTCGCCGCCTCCAGAGCTGAGCGAGCGTGACCTCGCCGCGCTCGACCTCGGCCCGGACGCGGTGGTCGTGGTCCTGGACGGCATCACCGATCCGCAGAATTTCGGAGCATGTGCCCGGTCGGCCGAGGCTGCGGGCGCCGCCGCCCTGGTCGTGCGAAGGCGACGGGCCGCCCCGGTCACGCCCGCCGCGATTCGCGCCTCGGCCGGGGCGCTCCTGCACCTCCCGGTCGCGCGGGTTACGAACATCGCCCGCACTATCGGCCAGCTGCAGGTCCGAGGCTTCACGGCGGTGGGACTGGACGCGGAAGGCAAGCCCGTCCAGGACGCCCCACCACGGTCGGGACCGTGTGTCCTGGTGGTGGGGTCCGAAGGGACCGGACTGTCGCGGCTCGTCCGGGAGCGCTGCGACTTCCTGATCGCCATCCCGATGCGGGGGCAGACGGCCTCCCTGAACGCGTCCGCCGCGCTCGCCGTTGGACTGTTCGCGTACGGGCTCCGCAGCTGACGCCGTTCCCCGCCGTTCGGCCGATGTCCGGGCCCGAACGGACTAGTTACAATGCGGGCAAATGGACCAGAGCGGTCCTTCACTTCCTTCTCACGTAGGGGGCCTTCACATGCGTCGAGTGGCTACGTCGGTCGTGCTCGGGCTCACGCTGGTCGGGAGCCTGTTCACGGTGCCGGGCTTCGGGACACCCGTCCATCGCTCGCCGGACTTCTTCACCAGACCGTTCGATCACTACGATGCCCGAGCGTCGGCGCCCGGCATCGGCCCATCGTCGCGGCAGATTCGCGCCGTGATGGCGCTGGTCCGGGAGCATCCCGACGTCCACCTGGACTGGAATCCCTCGTTCGGGACGGTCAAGACGGTTCTGCGATACGGGGACGCGCTGACGTCCGCCACATCGGCATCGCCGGT
>JBHELE010000213.1:0-4254 GCA_046263235.1 Actinomycetota bacterium | reverse complement strand
GCACTGGCTCGAGCACACGACGTTGGTGGGAACGGCCGCGGTGTTCTGGTGGGTCGCCCTCCAGCCCGGTGTGGACCGGCGGTTGGTCCGAGGCGGCGACCTTGTCTACCTGCTGGCCGCGTGGATCCCGAGCGGGGAGCTCGGCGCGCTGTTCACCTTCGCGGCGACGCCCGTCTACGCGGACTACGTCGTGCAGGCAGCCCGGTTCGGGTTCGACCCGCTGAAGGATCAGCAGGTGGCCGGCGTGCTGATGTGGGTGCCGGCGGGCCTGGCCTATCTGGGAGGGGCGTGCGCCGTCTTCGTGACCTGGCTGCGAACGGTCGAGGCGGCGGACCGGCGTAGCGGGAGCGCGACGGTGCCCCATGCGGGGCCACCCGTCGCCGACGCTGCGCCACCCGTGCCCGATGCTGCGGAGCCCGTGGTCGACGCGGTGCGACTGGGATGATCCGCCGACCGTCAGCCGCCGTCGCCGCGACAGGGTTGGCGCTGCTGGTCGCGGTGGCGGCGTGCCGCTCCGGGCCGTCCACGGAGCCGCCGCCCGAGGTTCCGGAAGGAAACCCGGCCCGCGGCGCCGACCTCATCCAGCGGTTCGGGTGCGGGTCGTGTCACATCGTCCCCGGGATCCCCGACGCGGACGGGCTCGTGGGGCCGCCTCTCATTCGGTTCGGCTCGCGCCAGGTCATTGCCGGACGGCTGGCCAACAACGGCGACAACCTGATCCGCTGGGTGATGGACCCTCAGGTGGTGGAGCCCGGCACGGACATGCCGGACCTCCGTGTGACCGAGCAGCAGGCCAGGGATATCGCGGCGTACCTGTTCACGCTGAAGTGATGGGCAGACGCACTGGAGTCCTCGTGGCGGCCGCCGTCGCCTGCGTGGCCGGGGCGTGGTTCATGGCCACGACGGCCGGTCCGGCGGCCATCGCGCAGACGCCTACGCCCGGCCCGACTCCCTTCGCGACCGCCAGCCCGTCCCCGCCCCTTCCGCGTACGCCCGGAGCGGATCTCTATCTGCGCGATTGCGCGTGGTGTCACGGCGGCGCCGGCGAAGGGGCCAGCAACGGACCGAGCCTCATCGGGGTCGGAGCCGCTTCCGCCGACTTCATGCTCTCGACCGGGCGCATGCCCATCGCCGAGGCCGATCAGAACCCGCAGCGAGCCCAGGTTCCATACACGCGCCGGGAGATCGACGGCCTGGTCGACTTCGTCGCCTCGTTCGGACCGGGGCCGCCGATCCCCGACGTCAACGTGTCGCGCGGGAGCCTCGCGGACGGCGAGGTGCTGTACGCCGAGAACTGCGCGGCCTGCCACGGGGTCACCGGCGCCGGCGGCGCCCTGACCAACGGGCTCATCGCTCCGTCGCTCGACGCGTCCACCCCGGTCGAGGTGGCCGAAGCGATGCGATTGGGGGGCGCCGGCCTTCGCTCCGGAAACATGCCGAAGTTCGGGCCCGAAGCGCTGTCCGACGAGCAGGTCGACTCCGTCGCGCGCTACGTCCAGTACCTGCGCAAGCCCGATGACCGCGGGGGGGAACCTCTGGGGCACTTCGGCCCGGTCCCCGAAGGGCTGGTCACGTGGGTGGTGGGATTGCTGGCCCTGATCCTGGTCATTCGTTGGATCGGAACGGCGGAATGAGCCGCACACGCAAGTCGGCCGAGCAGCGGTTCGGGGTCGGTGTGGTCAACGCGTCGTTCCTGGCCTCCTTCGCCGCATCGATCGGTCTGGTCGTGGTCTACCTGGCAGGGGGGCAGCCGCAGATCGAGGGCCTGCTCTTGCTGGTGGTGCTTGGTGGGATCGGCGTGGGCCTGGTGACGTGGGGCCACCGGCTCCTGCCCCAGGGTCCGTACGTCCAGGCCCGGGAGCCGCTCACGTCGACGCAGGTGCAGCGCCGGGCGGTAGCCGAGTCGTTCGAGCGACGGGGGCAGGCCATGGGCCGACGAACGTTCATGGGCAAGCTGCTGGCCCTGGCGCTCGGCGCGCTGGGCGTGGTGGCCGTGTTTCCCATCCGCTCGCTCGGGCCCAGCCCGGGCCGTTCCCTGTTTCGGACGAAGTGGCGGCGCGGCCTTCGGGTGGTCACGTCCGACGGGTTCCCCGTCTCCGGCACCGACCTCGAAGTCGGGTCGGTCCTGACGGTCTGGCCGGAGGGGTTCGTCGACGAGGCCGACTCCCAGGTCGTCCTGATCCGAATGAACCCGAGCGGCTTTCGTCCGCTGCCGGGGCGGGAGACCTGGTCGCCCGACGGGTACCTGGCGTACTCGAAGATCTGCACGCACGCGGGGTGCCCGGTCGGGTTGTACGAGGCGCGCACCCAGCGACTGTTCTGCCCGTGCCACCAGTCCGTGTTTGATGCCGTGGACGGAGCGAAGCCCCTCGCCGGCCCGGCCACTCGACCGCTCCCGCAGCTTCCGCTGGAGATCGATCCGATGGGGGTGCTGCGAGCACGGGGCGACTTCAGCGACCCCGTCGGTCCGGCGTTCTGGAATCTGGACGAGCCGTGATCGTTCGGCGAGTGGTGCGGTGGTTCGACGACCGGCTGGCTGCGACCTCCTTCGCCCGCGGCGCGCTGAACAAGGTCTTTCCGGACCACTGGTCGTTCATGCTGGGCGAGATCGCGCTGTATTGCTTCGTTATCCTCGTCCTCACCGGGACGTACCTGGCGTTCTTCTTCAGCACCAGCACGCAGCAGGTCGTGTACCGCGGCGCGTACGAGCCACTGCAGGGGACGCAGATGTCGGAGGCTTACGCCTCGGTCCTTCGGATCAGCTTCGAGGTCCGGGCAGGGCTGGTAATGCGGCAGACCCACCACTGGGCGGCCAACCTGTTCGTCGCCGCCATCGTGGCGCACCTCATGCGGATCTTCTTCACCGGGGCGTTCCGCCGCCCCCGCGAGATCAACTGGGTCATCGGCGTCACCATGCTGCTGCTGGCGATCTACAACGGGTTCTCCGGCTACTCGATGCCGGACGACGTGCTGTCGGCCACCGGGCTCAGGATCGCGTACTCGGTCGCCCTCTCCATCCCGGTCATCGGCACGTGGCTGGCGTTCCTCGCCTTCGGTGGCGAGTTCCCGGCGGAGGACATCATCCGGCGGCTGTTCATCACGCACGTGTTCATCGTGCCGGCCGCCCTCACGCTCCTGCTGTCCATCCACCTGGCGCTGGTGTGGCACCAGAAGCACACCCAGCATCTGGGGAAGGGCCGCACAGAATCGAACGTCGTGGGATCCCAGCTGTGGCCGACGTACGCGGCGAAGTCGGCGGGCCTGTTCTTCATCATCGCCGCCGTCCTCACGGCGCTGGGCGACCTGGCCCAGCTCAAACCGGTCTGGCTGTACGGCCCCTTCCACCCCGCCACGGTCAGCTCGCCGGCCCAGCCCGACTGGTACATGGGGTGGCTCGAGGGAGCCCTTCGTCTGTTCCCGGACTGGGAGATCCGCGCCTTCGGACACACCGTGGCCAACCCGTTCTTCCCGACGGTCTTGCTGCCCGGCGTCACGTTCGTCGTGCTGTACCTGTGGCCGTTCCTGGAGGCTCGGTTCACCGGCGACCGCGAGGCGCACAACCTGCTGGACCGTCCCAGCGACCATCCCGTGCGGACCGCCATCGGGGCCGGGGCCTTCTCGTTCTACGCGTTGCTGTTCCTGGCCGCCAGCAACGACCTCGTGGCCCTGCTCCTGCACGTCTCGGTCGGCGCCATCACCTGGACGTTCCGCATCCTGGTCGTGACGGTCCCGCCCCTGGTCGGAGTGATCGTGTGGCGGTTGATGGCTGGAATCCGAGCCAGCGGCGCGGCGCGATTCATGGAGATGCCGCTTCGGGCGGTCGTGGTGACCGACGCGGCGGGACTCGAACGGCTCGCCCCGAAGAGCCCGGACGAACGCGTGCGGCTGGACAAGGCCCACGAGAAGGGCGAGCCACCGCCTCCGGTCACGGAGGAGCTGCGGACCGAGCCCGAGCCGGCGCCGTGACCGCCGGATCCCTGATCGAGGTGTGGCGCCAGCCGGATGGGTTCTGGCGATGGCGGTACAGAGACGACGGCGGCGTCGACCTGCTCAGCAACACCAGCCACATCAGCAAGGACGAAGCGGTGCACGCCGCGTCGGTGGCCTACCCGGGGGTCCCGATGATCGAACGCCACCCGCCCGAATGGGAGGGAGGACTCGGTCTGGGCCGGACGGCGGCCCGGGGCGGAATCGCTCTGGCGGCCGTCGCGGCCGGCGCCGTGGTGGCGGTTCCGGTCGTGGTCGGGGTGATGT
>JBHELE010000212.1:0-3096 GCA_046263235.1 Actinomycetota bacterium | reverse complement strand
TGGAGGCGCTGGGCATCCCTCCGGAGACGGTGGTCGTGGCCCGGGGCGACGTGTTGCGGGCGAAGCCGGAGCCGGATCTGTTCCTCGCGTGCGCCGAGCGTATTGGGGTCGAACCGGGCCGGTGCTACGTGGTCGGCGATGCGGTCTGGGATCTGCTGGCGGCCCGCCGAGCCGGGATGCTCAGCGTCGGGTTGCTCAGCGGAGGCTACGGCGAGGACGAGCTCACCAGGGCCGGGGCTTTTCGCGTGTACCGCGACCCGGCAGAGCTGCGGACCTCGCTCGACGAGCTGGGCGTCGTTCCCTGAGGGCCGGTCGAACGCGGCTCGGATTCTGACAGGTCCGCTGGCTCTCTCAGTTCGCGATTCGCTCCGCTCTGACTTCCACCTTCACCTCGGCGATCGCACTGCGACCGTGCCGTACAGCGGTCACCTGGCCTTGAACCGCTCGACCAGGAATTCCGCCTGATCCTGGGTCACGCCGCGCACGTCGAACCGGAGATCGACCCGGTTGAACACGGTCACGTCCCGGCGGACGGGATTGGCCGGATCGACCTCACCTTTGATCGCGACCTGGCTTCCCTCGAGCGGCACCTCCTCGGCCCTCGCGATGACCTCGAGAAGCTCCACGGCGCAGGTGGCGATGCTGGCCATGAACAGCTCCCCGGGCGTCATGGCCTCGCCCGGGCAGCCGTTCCAGACCGGTCCGTCTACGACCACGTGGTGGTTGCGCGCGCTGGCCAGCACCCGTCCGAACGTCTGGGTCGACCTTGCCTCCGCCGCGTAGGTGCGGACGTCGCTCATGGCCTTTCTCCTTCGCTCGCTGGAACTGGACTACCCCTGGGGCGCCCTCCCCGAACGGACGATTCGTTCAAGAAGGCCGCCGGACTGCCTATCCAGCCTTCCCGGGCGCGAACCGGAAGCCGCTGTGGAACGTCATCATGGCTGCGATGTCTCGTCGTCTGATCGCCGTCGCATTCCTTCTCGGCGCGGCCTGTACGGGCGGTTCGTCCGGCCCGCCAACAGCGGGAGACCCCGACGTTCCATCGCAGAGAGATCAGGTCTCTTCCCCGTCTCCGTCGCCCTCTCCTTCCGTGCACCCGGGCCCGGTCAAGGCTGTGGTTTGGGTCGCTGTCGAGGACAGCGATCAAGTCGTCCAGGTCGACGTTCGGACGCGTCGCGTGATGGCAAGACACCACACGCCTGGTGGCCCTCACAACATAACCGTGGCCGCAGACGGAGCCGTTGCGGTCGCCCTCCCTCAGGCGGGGCAGATCGGGTTGGTACGCGGACCCAGGGTTCGGACCATCAGCCTGGGCGGCTCACCCCATGACGTCAAGGTCTCGGGCGACCTCGTGGTCGTGGCGAATGAGGGAGCGGCGCGCCTGGACCTCGTTAGCTTGCGTGGCCGTATCGTCGGCCGGGTCGCCCTCAAGAGCGATCCCCATGACCTCGCGGTCTCACCGGACGGGCGTTTCGTCTGGGCTTCTTTGAACGGCCTCGGCGAGTTGGCAGTGGTCGATCTGCGCGCTCGACGCGTGAAGCGATACGTGGCGACTGCTCACCGTCCGCACGACCTCCTATTCGCCCCCGACGGCCGACTCTGGGTGACCGATTGGGACGAGGGCGTCTACGTGTACACGGCGGCCGGACGCCCGACGGGGCGAATCCTCCTCGACGGCGACGATGCGGCGGGCGTCCAGGTGCACCATCTCGCGTTCACACCGGACGGGGGACAGGCGTGGCTTACCGACCACGCGGACAACCGAGTCCATGTCGCCGACGCGGAAAATCTCCGAGTAATCGGCTCGATGCGGCTCGCCGGGGCGCCTCACCATGTGGCGCTCGCGCCAGACGGCCATTGGGCAGTCGTGGCAAACCACAGTGACGGAACGGTGGTCATCTTCGAAGTCGCGAGCCGCCGCCGTGTGGCCGCGGTGCACGTGGGCGCTGGCCCGCACGGAGTGTGGGCCGTGCCAGGGCCATGAACGCGCCGTGCGAGTTGGGTGGCTACTTCACGACCCGGAATCGGAGGTGCGTCACCCCCGGAGACTGGACCACCCGGGTGGTCTCGAGCTCGATCCGCTCCGGGCCCATCCGGTCGAACAAGCGGACGCCGTCGCCCAGCAGGACCGGGATCAGGTGGATCTGCAGCTCGTCGAGCAGTCCGGCCTTGATGAACTGCTGAATCGTGTTCGCCCCGCCGGCGACGGAGACGTCCTTGCCTCCGGCGGCAGCCCCGGCGTGCTCGAGGGCCCGTTCGATCCCCCCGGTGACGAAGGTGAAGGTGGTCCCTCCCTCCTTCGCCAGGGGCTCTCGGGCCTGGTGGGTCACGACGAACACGGGCACATGGAAGGGAGGGTTGTCCCCCCACGGCCCCTCGCCGAGATCGAACATCCGCCTGCCCATCACCACGGCACCAATGCCGGCGAAAGCTTCCTCCACCACCTCGGCGTCTCTGTTGGTCTCGCCGCCGGCGAGGCCGTGGGGTTCCCGCCAGCTGGCCAGACCGTAGATCCACTCGTGGAGCCGGTCGCCGCCGTCGCCCAAAGGGTTCCGTATCCCATCGCTCGGCCCGGCGATGAATCCGTCGAGCGACGCGGAGATGTCAACCTTGACCTTCGACCCGGTCATCTCGTCACCCCTTCGGTCCTGGGAAGTCCTGAGGAGACCATGGCCCTATCGCTCCACGGGCGCCGGGCCCAGGGCCTCCTCTACCACTGCGCCGCTCGAGGCCGCCTCCACCGGTTCAGCGTCCGGCTGCTCCTCGGATCCGGCCCCCAGGCGAACCCGCCTGAGGAAGGTCATCACCAGGATGGCCAGCCCGATGGAGCCGACCACGCTCACCGCTGCGGCGATGTGGAGCCCCTGGGTGAACGCATCGCGGGCGGCATCGATCAACGCCGGGCCGAGCTCACCCGGCAGTCGGCCGGCCACCTCGATGGCGCCGCCGAGCGTGTCCCGAGCGGCGTCGGCCGCTTCCGGCGGGAGACCGTTCGGGACCGCGCTCGCCATGGCCCCGCGATAGACCGCGACCCCGACGCTGCCGAAGATGGCGATCCCGAGGGCCCCGCCGAACTCGGCAGCCGTCTCCGAGAGC
>JBHELE010000211.1:0-10631 GCA_046263235.1 Actinomycetota bacterium | reverse complement strand
CGGCGGCGGAAAGACGCGCCCGCGCCTGGGGGGTGCCGCTGTACATGGGCGAGTTCAATGCGTTCGGTTACGGCGCCAACGGGTGTGGAGCGACGACGAGCGAGTCAATCGCGACTGGCAGCAGGAGACCGACAGGCTGCTGTCGTACGCGAGGGAGCGCGGGATCGGCTGGACGTTCTGGGCATACTCTGGGGGGAACTCGCTGGTGGAGAACAGGACGGGGGAGCCCAAGCCCGGCCTGCTCCCGGCCCTGCAGCGCGGGTTCTGAGCTAGAGCCAGTCGCGGCGCTTGAAGACCCAGTACAGCGTGCCGCCCGCCGCGGCCATCACCGCGAGCGCGTACGCGTAGCCGAACCGCCACCGCAGCTCCGGCATGTGGACGAAGTTCATCCCGTAGATGCCGGCGATGAGCGTGGGGATCAGGATGATCGCCGCCCACGAGGTCAGCTTCTTCATGACCTCGTTCAGGCGGTTGCTCACCACCGACAGGTTGGCGTCCAGCGCCGAGGCCAGGATGTCCCGGAGGCTGTCCAGGAAATCGGTCGCCCGCAGGACGTGGTCGTACACGTCCCGGTAGTACGGCTCCAGGCCGGCGGTGACGACGTCGATCGTCCGGCGCTGCATCACGTCGAGGACGTCGCGCAGGGGCGAGACGATCCGGCGGGACTCCACCAGCTCCTTACGCAGCCGAAAGATGTTGCCCTGCGTGTCTTCCTCGATCTCGCCGGCGAACACGCGGTCCTCGATCTCTTCGCCTCTGTCGGCGAATGCGTCGAGGATGTCGAAGTACCCGTCGACGATCTCGTCGAGCAGGATGTACAGGAGGTAGCCGCCGCCCTCGGCGGCGAGCTCCGAGTGGGCGTCCCACCGCCTGACCACGTCGGACAGGTCGAAGGCCGGGGGCTTTCGCACGGTCACTAGGTAGTTCCGCCCCACGAACACCGCCATCTCCCGCAGGACCAGGTCGGCGCGCTCGAACCCGGCCGCGTAGGCGATCAGGAAGAAGTACGACCCGTACTGCTCATCTTGGGGCGCTGGTGAGGATGGAGGCAGTCCTCCAACGCCAGCTCGTGGAACCCGAACTCCTTGCCGAGCAGCGCGATGGAATCCTCGGTGGGATCCTCCACGTCCAGCCACACCAGGGACCCGGGCGTCGCCAGCAGCTCGTCGATCCGGTCCGGATCGAAGTCCTGTTCCTCGAGTCGGCCTTCGCAATACAGGCGCGTGGTCGTGCTCACGGGGTGAGGGTATCCCGGTTGGGGCGAGCCCGAAGCATTCCGTGCGGCCCTACAGCAGCGGCTGAAGGGCCGCTTCGATCTGCGAGGCCACGACCGGGCCTTCGAACCGTGCCCTGATCACGCCTTCGGTGTCGATGACGAACGTCCACGGTTCGGTCTGGAGGCCCCACGCCCTGAAGCCCGGTGATTGGTTCTCGAAGGCGGCGGCAGGGGGTTCGAGGTCGGGGCCGGGAAGGAACTCTTCCACGTGGATGAAGTTCGCCTTCGCCTTGCCGATCTCGTGGTAGGCCGCGGTCACCTCATCGACGACCGGACCACAGATCTGGCTCTCGCACAGCAGCGGCGTGGCGAACGTGACCACCGTCGGCTTCCCCGACTTCAGCGCGTCGTCGAGCGAGATGTAGTGCAACGGATCGGGCTCGGGCTTGCGCGTGCAGATCTGCTTCGCCTTCGTTGCCGTTTTCGCCACCGGTGTTTCCACCGGCTTGGCGCGGGCGCCCACGGGGTGTTGCGCCCCGCTGGTCGGGACGACGGTGAGGGACTCCGTGCCGATGCCCCCGGGCTGGCCCTGGATCGCCGCCGCGAAGAGCCACTTCCCCGGTTGCGGGACCGTCACGGTCGCCACATAGAAGCTGGTGAGGGGAGAGTGCGGCGTCTCCTCGTCGCCGTGCTCGTGTTCGTGCGGTCTGAACCGGAACGGTGTCGCCCGGAACGGCCCCATCGCGGGAGACGTCCGATCCCTGGCCACCCAGACCTCGGGCGTTCCGCCCGACAGCAACCCTCCATCGGACGTCACCAGTCCGAAGGCGAAGTCGTCCCCGCCGGCGATCAACGAGCTCTGCGCCACCAGGAGCGAGAGCTTGACCTGTCCGGTGGCGATGCCGGCGATCGTGTCGGCGGCCGGGCCGTCGGCGTCGCGACCTGTGCAGGCCGCTCCGAGCACGACCACGAGCATCGCGAGGGCGAGCGTCCTTCGGCGCAGGGACCCCATCGGTCCTCACAGCGTACCGGGTGCCCGCGGAAACGCGGCCCGTCAGGTTCCCGACCCGAACCGGACGAACTCGAAGTGCATGCCGTCGGGGAGCAACCATCGCCCACCCCAGGTGAACCCCCACCGTTCGAAGATGGACACGAGCCGCGAATCCTGCGTCGGCGTTCGTCCGAACGGGTTGGCCGAGACGTTCACGTCGAGGGCGACGCCCCACGCGTGATGCGACAGACCGGCCGCCGGATTTCGATTCAGGAACCGCAGCGAGTAGCAACCCCCGAAGTCACCGGGATCGATGAGCGCGGCGTGGCCCCGACGGGCCACCTCCTGGAGAGCGCCCCGAAGCTGCGGGATCAACGCCCGGTGACACGTCACGGTCCCGAGCAACGGGACGGTCGTCGTCACGATGTGCCGCGATGCCCATGCCGGGTCGATCCGGATGTATCCACCGGGCTGAGGCGCCGCGGCGAACTCTCCGAAGAGCTCCTTCAGCGTCACCTGGGGAAGGACGGCGTCCCCGTGCCGAAAGACCGGGGTCTCGCCCGGGCCGCGGATCTGAACCTGGTCGCCGGGCGGGAGGGCCGCCCGGATCCCCGCCGAGATGCGGACCCGCGACGCCCCCGCGGCCGGATCGATCAGGAGGTACCTCGAACGCGTCACGCCCAGACGGACCGCTGTTCGTTTCGACACCACGAGCTCGTGTGCGCCGATCGATGTGTCGGGCAGGACCGCCGCGACGCGGATCGCCCGGCCGCCGAACCGAACCGTCGACCCCGGCCCGAGCCGGCGGAGTAGAGCCGACGTCTCCCCGAGCGCGCCCTCGCCCTGGGCGATCGCCGCGAGGGCCGCACGCTCGGAGGGCGGCACGAACGGCCCGTAGTCGTCCGGATCGATCCCGGCGACCTCGAGGGGGATGGCCAGGCCCTTCGATGGCCGGTCGACCGGGTCGCCAGCGGCGGAGTACGAGGCGGTCATCCACGCCACGCCGCTGGTGACCGACGTGACGTCCGCGACGCCATCGACGCGGCCGACCCGGCGGGTGAACCCGCCGGGAAGCCCGCCGGGGATCCACGCCAGCAAGGTGTCCGGGGAAACCGCGCGGACGGCGGGCAGCGGGGCGGCGGACCCCGGGTCGAGGATCGCCGCGGTCGACCGATCGCGACCGGCCAGCCCGACCGCGCCGCCGGCGATCAGCCCGACCACCGCGGCTGTCGCGGTTGCCAGGAACCGTCTCACCAGCCCCCGCCCCATCCTCACGGAGACCCCTCCGGCCCGGGCCGCAAAGACGACGCGACCTGCAGGAGCGTGGCCAGGCCGAGCGTCGGCGACGACAGCGACCGGTAGCGCCCGTCGTCGGTCCACTCGAGCAGGTGCTGCTGGGGGGACCAGCGGCCGACCGACTGCCCGACACGGACGGCCACGGCTCCCGGTTCCATCGGCGGGGCCAACGTCACGCCGGTTTCCTGGGTGAACGCCAGGCCGATCCCTCCCAGCTCTGCGGCCGGGCGGCGAAAGACGATCGTGAGCGTGGTTCCGCTCGTCGCGCGGGTGATGCTCGCGACGGCCGCCTGATGCCCGGCCGGCAGGAAGGACGGCATGACGGGGTCGAACCCGACGCGCCCCAGGGCGTCTGCCGGCGAGAGCCCGTCGTGCACGACCGCACCCCCCGTCCGGCGAGTCCGCCATGCCTCGGGCGTTCGGATCGCATCGACCGGGAGCGACGCGGCGACCCGTTCGAGCACCGCTCGCGGCACGTTCCCGGCGACCAGGAATTCGCCCTGCCGTGTGTGCAGCGACAGGCGGCGTGGGTCGGTGATGGTCGCCGGCTCGTACAGGGCCGGCCGGCCACCGGAGAGCGTGATGGGTTCGGCGAATGGGCCGACCCCGAACGCGGCCGCCTGGTCCCAGCCCGTCACCCAGGTGACAGTCACCCAGCTCAGCCCCCGCGCGTACGCGGCCACCGTGGTCCGATGCGGTCGGGTGGCCGTCGGGGCGAACGTTCCGGCGCGCCACGGTCGAAGCCCGCCCAGCCATTCGGGTTGGGTGTCCGCGATGCCGGTCGTGCCGGACCGATCGCGGAACCCCTGCTCGAAGGACCCCGGCGCGTCGCGGACGACGAACGCGGACGCCGGGGGCGTCGTCGTCGTGAAGGTCCGAACCGTGGCCGTGAACACCGGGCGGTCGGCCGGCTCGGGCGGAAGCACGTTCTGGGTGGCCCACGCCGCCCGCTCCTCTCCCGGCGCCGGGAGGACCTCGTATCGAAGGGGGAACCACGTTCGCTCGTCCAGCCACAGGAGCACCCGGTCCTGCGGGTGGAACGGACGCCACGACCCCAGGAACCGCAGGTATTGGAACAGCGAGGCTGCATCCTCGGCCGTCATGCGAACGATCACGGCTTCACGTCCCACGACGGAATCCGTGCCGGCCACGTCGACCCGGCCCGACGCGGCAAGCACGGTCATCGGGACGATGACGTCGGTCGGCATCGGCGTGGAGGCGTCGAACGGCGCCCGTCCCACGACGGTTCGGTCGACCGGAGCCGCGCGCGGGCACGCGGGGAGAGCCGCCCGAGGGCAGGCCTCCGGTCCGGTCGCTCGCCAGGCCCGGCCGTTCGTGGTCAGGGTCAGGTCGTTTCGGGGCCACGCTCCGGACGGGTACGGGGTCGTATCCGCCACCCGAACCCGAAACGCTTCGGGGGCCCGAAACTCCACGTCCGCCCGAAACGTTCGACGATCGACCGCGGCGGTCCAGTTCAGCTCGGTGATATCGAAGGTTGCGCGGTAGCCACGGAGGGCCGTGGCCGCGCCGACCAGCCGGGTCGGGATCTCCCGGGCGAGCACCGGGCTGATGGACCGTCGCTCGACGACCGCGGCGTTCGTGAGGAGCAGCCCGGAGGCGAACCCCACCAGCACCGCGACGACCGCCGCCGTGGCGAGCGGACCGGTGACCCAGCTCGCGGGTCCTCGATCGCCCGCGGTCCGGTCCCGCCCGGGCGCGCCGGGCCGGCGTCCTGCCGCCGATTCCGCCCGAACGCTCGCCATGATGGCGTCCGTCAGGTCGGGGACCCGGGGCGCTATCTCGAACCGAGCGACGGACCGAACGCGCCACGCCCCACGCTCGAACCGGCTGCACGAGGGACATCGCCTGACGTGAGAAGCGACCTCCGTGGAGAGCGCGCCGCCTTCGTCCATGGCTTCGCTGAGGGAGCGCTGGGCGACGTCACACTTCATCGGCGAGGTCCTCCGATCCCAGCGCCTCGATGAGGCGGGCCCGGGCTCGATGCATGCGGCTCTTCACCGTTCCCAGCTTGACCTGGAGGATGGCGGCCGCCTCGCGGTAGTCGAAGCCGAGGACCTCGATCATCACGAAGGGCTCACGAAGGGCCGTGGGGAGCGCTCGAATGGCGGCCCCGATTCGAACGCGGTCCTCCGGTGATTCCGACGGTGGCGAACGGTCGCGACCGACGACGCCGAGATCATCGCGCGGTTCCTCCCGTCGGGTCCGTCGATACAGATCCGTGGCGGCGTTGCGGGCTATCCGCAGGAGCCAGCTGGAGAACTTCGACTCGCCGCCGCGGTAGGTTGCGATGGCGCGGAATGCACGGAGGAACGCCTCCTGGGTGACGTCGTCGGCGGTCGCTCGGCTCCCGGTCAAGTGATACGCGAACCGCCAGAGGTCGGCCTGGCAGTCGCGGACGAGCAGCTCGAACGCGCGGAGGTCTCCCGCCTGGGCCCGGCCGACGGTTTCCGGCTCCGGCTCCCGCACGCCCCTCCTCCGCGCCGTGGAGCAACAGGGTAGCCCGGCGCGTTTCGTCCATGTCTCGACGAAGTGGACGGCGCGGCCGGTCGAACGGTTCTCCCCATCTCGCCGACGACATGGCGTCGGCGCCGACGGCGTGCCGTAGAGTCGGCCCCGCATGGACCCGCGGGAGGACGAGAAGCGAGCCGCTGCCGAGGCCGCGGCCGGGGAGGTCTCCGACGGGATGGCCGTCGGGCTGGGGACCGGTTCGACCGTGGCCCATTTCCTGCCGAGCCTCGCGGCTCGCGGCCTGGCCGACCTGCGGTGCGTCGCCACCTCAGAGGCAACGGAGAGCCAGGCTCGGGTTGTCGGGCTGCCGGTGCAGCCGTTCGATCTGCTGGACCGGCTCGACATCGCGGTCGACGGCGCCGACCAGGTCTCGCCCGACCTGTGGCTGGTCAAGGGGGGAGGCGGTGCCCACGGCCGGGAGAAGGTCGTCGCCGCGGCGGCGGAGCGGTTCGTGGTGATCGTGTCGTCCGACAAGCTGGTGCCGGCGATCGAACCTCCGGTGCCGCTGGAGGTGCTGTCGTTCGGCTTCGCCGCGACCCTCCGACAGCTGCGGGCGCTCGGCCCGGTCGAGGTGCGCGACGCCCCGCCCACGGCGGATGGGAACACCCTGGTCGACTACCGCGGCGAGGTCACTGATCCGGCGGCCCTGGCCGGCGCGCTCGACGCGATCCCCGGCGTGATCCACCACGGGCTGTTCCCGCCGGAGGTCGTCGACGTGGTGCTGGTGGGACGCCCCGGTGGCTCGGTCGACCGCGTTCCAACGCTCCGCTAGATCCAGGTTCGGAACCACATGCGGGTGTGCCACGCGTCGTACGGGATGGTCCGGCCGGTGAGGATGGGGAAGAAGAACGCGAACATTCCCACGGCCGTCACGACCAGGAGCACGGCGAGCGGTGCCAGGGCCCTGATCGGCGGATTGCCGATCCTCGCCTCCCACAGGTCCCTCACGCCGTACGTCCCTGCCAGGACCAGGAACGGCGTCATCGGCGTCATGTAGAAGAGGAACGCCGTCCTGGCGACGGCGAACCACGGAAAGTACTGAGCGGCGAAGGCCACGACGATCAGAGCGCCGCGCCAGTCGCGCCGTCCGATCCAGGCGATGCCGGTCCAGACGAGGGCCATCAGCCCGCCCCAGAACACCGCCGGATTCCCCATCCCCAGGATTTCCGCCGAGGTCGCCGTCGGCCCGGTGCCGGTGCCCTTGTAGAAGTACGAGACCGGGCGGATCAACAGCGGCCACGTCCACGGCCGGGAGGCATACGGATGGGTCGCCCGCAGGTCCAAGGAGAAGTTGGCCATGTCGACCTGCAGCTTGAGCCAGGCCGTCGGATGCACCCCCTCCGACGCGAAGTACCGGGCGTACGACGCGATGTACACCGCGAGCGGCACCAAGATCACGAAGAGGAAGATGCCGAATCCCTCGTCCCGGACCGTCTGCCAGATCGCCTGGCCCCATGCGAGCCGGGCCCGCCTCCGGCGAGTGATCTCCCACCCGATGGCCAGGACCAGCCCCCCCAACAGGGCCAGTGCCCCGGACCACTTCGTCGCCACCGCCGCGCCGAAGGCGAGCCCGGCTGCCAGCCGCCATGGCCGGAAGATCGGCGAGGGCACCTCGTCCGGTGGCGCCGGCGGCAGGGTCGAGGGGGGTGCGGCGGGGGACGACGCTGCGGCGTCGCGACTCCGCTCCGACGGGGGCGTGCGTCGTTCCATCCACCACCGGTCGAGTGCGATGCAGAGGAACCCGGCCACGACGAACGCGGTCAGGATGATGTCGAGCATGGACGTGCGCGACTGAACGAAGTTGAGGCTCTCCGTCGCCAAGAGGAGCCCGGCCACACCGGCCCACGCGCCCGAGCCGAACAACACGTAGGCGAGCAGGGCGGTCAGCAGCACCGAAAGGGTTCCGAACACGGCCGAGGCGAACCGCCACCCGAACGGGCGGTTCCCGAACGCCGCTTCCCCTCCCGCGATGATCCACCGGCCGAGCGGGGGGTGGACCGTGAACGATTGCTCGTTCGGGGACTGCAGCTTGCATTGGCGAAACGGGAAGCCGGCGAGGAAACACGCGTCCTTGGCGTAGTACACCTCGTCGAACACGTACTCGTGCGGGGCGGACACGTGATAGAAGCGCAACCCGGCTGCCAACGCGGTGACCGCGAGAAGGATGACCACCGGCCTTGACCACCACGCGCTCGCGCCGCGTGCGCCGCGATGCGACGTCGGCCCTGCGGTCAACGTGGACGTGGTTTCGCCGGTCCCGTCGGCCGTGCGCGTGTCCGCTTCCATGCAGCCGAGGATATCCCGGAGGGTGATCGGATCCCGGACCCGGCGGCCGCCATCGCCGGTGATAGCGTTCGAGACGTGGCCGGGGGCGTGACCGGAACGCTATACCTGGTGGGGACGCCCATCGGGAACCTGGAGGACATCACCGACCGAGCTCGTCGGATCCTGCGGTCCGTCGACCTCGTGGCGGCGGAGGATACGCGGCGAACGGGCCGCCTCCTCAGGTCCATGGGGATCTCGGCCCGTTTGGTCTCATTCTTCGAGGGCAACGAGCGGGCTCGAACCGAAGAGGTTGTGGCGGCCCTGCGGGATGGGTCGAACGTGGCCGTCGTGTCGGACGCCGGGATGCCGGGAGTCTCCGACCCGGGATATCGCCTGGTCTCGGCGTGCGTGGAGGCGGGGATCCCGGTGGACGTCGCGCCGGGCCCCTCGGCGGTGCTGGCGGCGCTGGTGATCTCGGGCCTTCCGACCGATCGATTCGTCTTCGAGGGATTCCTTCCGAGGTCCGGCAGGCCCCGTGCGGAACGTATGGCTGCCGTAGGCGGGGAGCCCCGCACGGTGGTGCTGTTCGAATCCCCCCGGCGGGTCGCGCGGACGCTGAAGGATCTGCTGGAGTTCGGCGACCGCCGGGTCGCGCTGGTGAGGGAGCTCACCAAGCTCCACCAAGAAGTGATCCGAGGCACGCTGAGCGAGGTCCTCGAGCAGTTTCGGGGGCGGGACCCGAAGGGCGAGATCGCTCTCGTCCTCGAGGGGGCCGCCGCCGAACGACCCGCGCTCGAGGATGCCGTCGAGGTGGCGAGACGCCTCACCGAGCACGGCCTGACGAAGCGAGAAGCGGCTCGCCGGGCCCGCGACGAGGTCGGCAGCGGCATCCCGGTCGGCGACATCTATCGGCGTCTGACCGAAGGGGCGGTCAAAGACCGCTCAGGGAGCTGAGGCCGGCTCCAGCCGCTGGACGGCGGGGCGGCGGGCCGCCAGCTCCGAGAAGGCCATGGCCCCCAGCACGAGAATCGCTCCAATCCACTGGTGGAGCGACAGCCGTTCCTCGATCCATACGGCGGCGAACAGCGCCGCGAACAGCGACTCCCCGGCGAGCAGGACCACCGCACGGGCCGGCGAGATGGTCTGCTGGGCCATCACCTGCAGCGTGTAGGCCACTCCGGACCCGAACACGCCCGTCAGGACCAGCAGTGGCCATACCGAAAGGGACGCCGCGTCGCGAGCGTGCAACCCCACGCCGGCCGCCGCGACCAGCTGGAACACCGCGGTCGCAGCCATCTGAGCGACCGACAGCATCCACGCCGGGAACCTCGGCGAGAAGTGACCGACCCCCACGATGTGCCCTCCCCATCCCAGGGCCCCGGCCAGCACGAGCACATCCACCAGGTAGAGACGCACCGCGCCGAGATCTCGAACCGACAGCAGCGCCAGCCCGATCACGGACACGCCCACCGCGATCCATGCCGCCGCCGGCATGCGCTGACGGAAGATCGCCGCCGCCAGGATCGGCGTGAACACGACGTACAGCCCGGTGATGAACCCGGCGTTGGTGGCGGTGGTTCTGGCCAGGCCTTCGGTCTGGAGCACGTAGGCCACGGAGATGAGCCCCCCCAGGAGGAGGCCCGGTCCGAGAACGGCCCGGAGGGGTGGGTCGGCGGTGGGTGAAACCGCCCCGTTCGCGCCATTCGGCGCCCATCGATCCGGACCCGCCGAAGGGCCCGTTCGCAGCAGCGGGATCATCGCCACGATCGCCAGGAACCCCAGACCCCTCGTCCATGCCATGAAGGCCAGCGGGGGAAGGTGCTCCAGAGCGAGCTTCGCCGCCGGGAACGTCGCTCCCCACAACATGGGAGTCAGCAGCAGGAGGAGGCCGGGATCGGCGCGGCGTCTCACGGGGCGTGACGATAGCGGTGCGGTTCCCTCGCGGTGGCAGGTCACCCAGTCGGCACGACGCGCGGCCGGCGACGGCCGCTGGAGGGAAGGGCCGCCCCTACAATGGCCCGAACGTGGCGGAGACCTTCTACATCACTACCCCGATCTACTATCCGAACGACGTGCCGCACATCGGGCACGCCTACACGTCTGTCGCTGCGGACGTCGTGGCCCGCTAACACCGCTTCCGCGGGGAAGACGTCATGTTCCTGACCGGGACCGACGAGCATGGTCTGAAGCTACAGCGTGCCGCGGAGGAAGCCGGCAAGGACCCCAAGACCTGGGTCGACGAGATGGAACCGCGGTGGCGCGAGGTGTGGGAACGCCTGGCCATCTCCTACGACGACTACATCCGCACGACCGAAGAACGGCACAGACGGGCCG
>JBHELE010000210.1:0-4110 GCA_046263235.1 Actinomycetota bacterium | reverse complement strand
CTCGACGAGCCCACGACCGGATTGGATCCGCAAAGCAGGCGGGCCCTCTGGTCCATGATCCGAGCGCTACGGGAGCAGGGGACGACCATCCTGCTGACCACGCAGTACTTGGAGGAGGCGGATGAGCTGGCCGACCGGCTGGCCGTCGTCGACGGCGGCCGGATCGTGGCGATGGGGACGAGCGAGGAGCTCAAGCGGCAGCTCGGCCGAACCTCGGTCGCCTTCACCGTTCGCCCGGCCAGCGACGCTGCACGGGTGGCCCGGGCATTCGATGGGATGCCGTTCACGGTCACCGATGGGCGCGTTCTGCTGGAGCTGAACGACGGTGCAGGGCAACTGACCGACGTCCTGCTCCGGCTTCGAGACCTGGACATCGCCTTCGACGGTCTGTCCGTGTCGGAACCGTCGCTGGAGGACGTCTTCGTGCGGTTGACCGGAGAGCAGCTCGACGTCTCGACCTCCTCCGAGGGCGCCGTCGGCGTTTCGGCCGTGCAGAGGTTCCGCACCGGGGCGGGGAGACGGGGATGAGCGAAGCCGCCGTCGCTCCCTCGCGTTCCATGCCGGCGGGCCGGACGACCGGCGTCGGTTCCGGGTGGAGAAAGACCACCCGGGACGTTCGGATCCTGCTGTTTCGAAGCGTCCGGGAGGGCGTTCGGAACCCCGCCTTCGCGTTCCTGTTCCCAACGGTCTTTCCACTGTTCATCATCCTGTTGACGTCGCAGTCGTTCCGGGACGTGGTGAACCTGCCCGGCTTCCCGAACATCAGGCCGTACGCTGCGTACGAGGCTCCGGCCGTGCTGCTCCTCACGGCGATGATGGGGGCCGGCTATTCGGCCACTGGGTTGGTGGTCGACGCACAGACCGGCTTCCTGGATCGTCTGCGAATGCTGCCGGTTCGGCCGGTCGCGATCCTCCTCGGGCGGTTGCTCTTCGACGCGGTCCGGACCGTCCCGGCGTTCCTGGTCGTGCTGTTGGTGAGCTTCACGCTGGACGCCCGTCTCGACTCCGGTCTTGCCGGAGCGGCGTTCCTTCTTGGCCTGACGGTGTTCTGGGCTCTTGCTTACAACGGGCTCTTCTTCGTCGTGGCGCTACGCACGCAGAATGCGCAGGCTCCGTTGGCGGTGGTCCCGCTGTTCATGCCGATGATGTTCATGAGCACGGCGTACGTTCCGAGAGGGAACCTCCCTCGTTGGCTCCAGGTCGTCTCCGACTGGAATCCCTACACCCACCTGCTGGAGGGCGCGCGGGTGTTCATGACTTCCACACCCACGTGGACGCCGGTGTGGAAGGCGCTGGTGGCCGCCGCGGTGATCCTCGTGGTGACGCAGGCCTTCACCATCCGCGCCTTTCGCGCGCTGGTCCGCGGAGACTAGGCGGCCACTTCTCCACGATCCAGTCCAGCACGTCCATCGCCACGATGTAGCCGGCGAAGTGGCCGCCGCCGGGCGTGATGACGAGCTCGGCGCCGGGAATCAGCGAAGCCATCCATTCGCCGTGGGAGAGGGGCACGATCGCGTCGGCGTCGCCGTGCCAGACCTTGACCGGGACCCGGATATCCCGCAGCGAGAACCCCCACTCCCGTCCGAACAGGACGAGGTCCGTCATGGGTGCACGCAACCCCACCTCCAGGGCTGTCGTGAGGTCGTACAGGAACGCGCTCTTCATCTCCGGGGCGCGAAGGACCTCACGGTCCGAACCGGGAGCGACGAGGTTCGTGTACGTGTCGTAGCCCGGCGACGCCAGGCGACGAATGGGTCGAAGCACCCACGTCAGGACCTCGGCCAGGGGGAGGCTCACCACGGACAGGAACGGCTCGAGGAGCGGAAGCATGCGGGTGTACCCCGGCGCCGCCTCCGGGCCTCGGGTCGGTCCGATGCCGCCGAGGACCGCCCCGGCGACCACCCGGTCGGGGAGGCGATGACACGCGGCCAGGACGTAGGGGCTGCCTCCCGACAGCCCCACCACGGCGAACCGATCCAGCCCCAGCCCGTCCGCGAAGGCTTCGACGTCGTCGGCCCAGTCCATGATCCGCCGGTAGTTGAATCTGGTGGATAGACCGGTCCCCGGTCTTTCGACGCCGATGAGACGGATCCGACGCTCGACGGCCAGGGCGTGGGCGTCGGGCGGAAATTGCTTCCTGGCGCCCGGCGTGGCGTGGAACCACACCACCGGATCCCCGGTTGGGTCGCCGAACTCCGCGTACCCGAGCGATCCGCCCCTCGGGACGTCCACCTTCGACTCGACGAGCGCGGCCAACGGCTCGGGTGGCGTCGGCTTGGCGCGCATGGTCGCCGTAGCGTACGAGGTGAAGCGGGCCGCTTCCAGGTTCCGTGCCCGATTCGCGCCGGGTTCGGTCGGACGACCCCTCAGCCCGACGTGTCGAGCTCCAGCGCGCACGAGTTGATGCAGAACCGCTTCCCCGTCGGCAGCGGACCGTCGTCGAAGACGTGCCCCAGGTGCCCACCGCATCGCTTGCAGGTGACCTCGACGCGATGCATGAAGTGGCTGAAGTCGTGATGAAGCTCGACCGTCTCTCCGTCCAGCGGCTCCCAGAAGCTCGGCCAACCCGTGCCGGAGTCGAACTTCGTCCCGGAGCCGAAGAGCTCAGCCCCGCATCCGGCGCAGCGGTAAACCCCTTCGGCGTGCTCGTCCCAGTACGCCCCGGTGAACGGCGGTTCCGTTCCCTTCTCCCTGAGGACGCGGAACTGCTCCGGCGAGAGCTCCTGGCGCCACTCCTCCTCGCTCTTGCTGACCGCTGATCCCATGTCGAGCCTCTCCTTTCAGTTGAGCGACGGGTCGAACGGCATCGTCGCCATGAGGGCGAACGAGCCGCCCTTTCGACGAAGGATCGTTGCCCACAGTCCGTCCGGATCGTTCGTGAACACGTCCTCCGGGTGCGCCGGCTCGGCGATCCAGGCGTTCTGCTCCATCTCCGCCTCGAGCTGGCCTGCGCCCCACCCCGCGTACCCGGCGAAGATCCGGGCCCGGAGGATTCGTTCTATCGTCTCCGATTCGACCTCGCCCGTTACGAAGCCGACCCGCCCGAACGCGAGGATCTCGGCGTCGTCGGGCCGCTCGAACTCCGCCAGCACCACCGCCGCCTGCGGCTGGACCGGCCCGCCGGCGAACACCGTCTCCTCCGGCCCGACCAGCCGTCCCAGCGAGGGCACGGCCTCCCACACGGAGGTCTCCGAGGGGCGGTTCAGGACCACCCCCACGGCGCCGTCTTCGTCGTGGTGACCGACCAGGACGATGGCCCGGCGGAAGTTCGGGTCCACCAGGCCTGCTCCGGCGATCAGCAGGTGGCCTCCGAGCGTCTGCACGCTTCTATCATCCGGCAGGTGGGAACCGACGGCCCGCTCGACCCCGACCTCGTCACGCCGTACCCCGCTTGACCTGAGCCCATCCCGCCCCCTGTGGGAAGCTGGATCCCGATGTCGCTCTACGAGGTTCGCCCTCATGACTCGCTCACCGCCCCCGCGCTGGTCGCCGCGCTGGACGGGTGGGTCGACGCCGGGAGCTGTGGCACCCAGGCCGCGGAGTACGTGGCCCGTGACGGAGAGGTCCTGGTCGAGTTCGACGTCGACGCGCTGGTCGACTTCCGGGCGCGGCGGCCGATCCTGGACATCGAGGGCGGACGCCTCACCGAGTTCCACTGGCCTCGGCTGACCGTGCGGCGAGTCCGTTTCGACCTGCGGGACGTCCTGGTGCTGACCGGGCCGGAGCCGGACTACCGGTGGAAACACTTTCGCCGCGACCTGGTCGAGCTGGCTCGGGAGCTCGCCGTGGTGGAGAGCGTCTCGTTGGGAGCGATCCCGGCGATGGTCCCCCACACGCGTCCCACCCCCGTGTTGACGACCGGATCCGCCCGCGAGGGAGCGGACACCGGACCGCCCCTTCCGGCAGAGCATCTCCGCGTTCCGGCCGCCGCGGTGAACCTGGTCGAGGTCGCCCTCGCCGAGGAGGGGATTCGAAGCGGAGGGTTCTGGGCCCAGGTACCCCACTACGTGGCGGGGGCATTCACGGCCGGTGCGCTGGCGTTGGTCGAGCGGGTCTCGGCGCACCTGAACGTCGTCGTGTCTGTCGACGAGCTGGTCGAGGAGGCCCGGG
>JBHELE010000209.1:0-7093 GCA_046263235.1 Actinomycetota bacterium | reverse complement strand
CGGCGTGGAGAAGGCGTCTGTCGAATGTGAGCCGAAGAAGTCGTGGAGGTGGGCGGCGCCCGGCTGGTTCGGCGAGACGATGGGGTCGTCCTCCAAGGAATGGTCATAGCCGCAAATGACGGTCCATCCAGGGCCCGGCGGGGCCGGATACGCGGCGATGGCCGGTACGGCAGATACGGCCGATAGACCGAAGAGGGCAGCGGTGAACACACCCAGCATGTAGCGCATGCAGTCCTCGCCTTCGTAGCGGCGACGGGAACCGGTCCGGGGCCGGTCTTCGCGCGGTCTCCCTCCGGCGGGGACGACTCTCGGTCGCCTCGTCACAGTGTCTTCGTATCTTTTTCGGCCCCGTGCGGGCCGACTTGAGGACGACCGAGCATGCGCGTTGACATTTTGGGTGGGACGCCGAGAATCGTGACGAGCGATCTCGCCCGTTCGACCGCCCCGATAGGAGCCTCGATGAAGATTCCCGTTCGTACCGCGGTGACGACCGCGCTCGTGCTGTCACTCGCCGCCGCAGCACTCGGAATCCCCGGTGAAGCGGCCCGGGCGGTCTCGAACGCTCCGCCCACCATCGTGGATCTGGCCGTGCAGGCCGGCCTCTATCAGATCACCCGGACGTGGAGCGCGAACATCGGAGACGTGAACGTCGACGGCCAGCCCGATGTCTTCTTGGTCCGCCACGGCGACGACACTTCCCAGTTGTTCGTGAACCAGGGTGGCAGGTTCTTCGAGGTCGCCAAGGGCAACTTCCCGTTGCGGGACCGACACGACTGCGCGTGGGGAGACGTGAACCAGGACGGCCGGCCCGACCTGTACTGCTCCATCGGGGGCGACAGCGGTGGGGGCGTCGGAAAGAAGGAGTTGTGGATCCAGCACGCCGGCGGGCCGTTCACGAATGAGGCCTCGGCCTACGGCGTGGAGGACCCGTACGGACGGGGGAGACGCTCGACGTTCATCGACGTCAACCACGACGCGTATCCGGACTTGTTCGCCGGCAACACCTACCCCCGTAGCGACGGCAGGCTCAGTCCCAACCGCCTGTTCATCAATCAGGGTGGAACGTCCTACCGCAACGCGACCGAATACGGGCTGGACAAGGAGGTCGGGGCGAAGTGTGCCCAGGCCGCCGACTACGACCAGGACGGGTGGCAGGACCTGCTCGTGTGCGGCAATGAAGCGCTGAAGCTGTACCGCAACAGCAACGGGACCCAATTCGTCGACGTGACCGCGGCGGCCGGCATCTCGGGTTTCTCGCCCGGCGCCGTCCTGATCGACGTGAACGGAGACGGCCGCCGCGACCTGGCCCGTGCCCAGCAGACGACGATCACGGTTCAGCTGTGGTCGAGCGGCAAGTTCCAGGCGCCCGTGACGGTTGCCTCGGGCCTCAGCAGGGGTGTGTGGATCAGCGCCGGCGACGTGGACGGTGACGATGACGCCGACCTCTACTGGGTGGCCGGGTGTCCCAGCAACCTGTCCAGCAACAAGCCGGACGTCATGCTGTTGAACAGCGGGAACGGAACCACCTACACCAGGCCCACGATCCCGCAGACGACCCAGGGATGCGGGGACAACGCCGAACCCATCGACTCGAATGCCGACGGACACGTCGAGTTCCTGGTCCTCAACGGGATTCAGCAGAGCCAGGACCACACCGTCCGCCCAAAGGGACCGATCCAGCTGCTGACGTATCTCGATTCGACCGAGGTGACCATCGATGAGTTCTCGTTCGACCCGGCCACGGCATCCACGCACCGGGGCGTCCTCACGAACTGGACCAATTCGGGATCGAGCACGCACACCGTCGCGGATTCGTCGGGCATGGGGCTGTTCAGCTCGGGCAACATCGCGCCCGGCGGCGCCTACTCGTTCCGGTTCACCGCTGCCGGGAGCTACGCGTACCGATGCACGCTGCATTCATCGATGACCGGGACGGTTCAGGTTCCGATCGGCGCCGCCCCTGCCGTGGGAACGGCCACGACGGCGTTCACCGTTCAGTGGGCCTCCGCGGCGCCACCGTCGGGCTACGTGTTCGACGTCCAGGTGAAGGTTCCGGGCGGATCGTTCGTGCAATGGAGTCCCGCCTCCGGGTGGACGCAGACGTCGTCCACGTACACCCCGACGGCAGGTCCGGGCGTGTACGAGTTCAGGGCCCGACTCAGGAAGAGTGCGACCGGAGCGGCATCCGGGTACTCCCCGGCCGTTTCGATGACGGTCAGCTGACAGGGCCGGCCGGCGGCTAGATGTAGCCGAGGTCCTCCAGGCGCCTGCGCACCGCTTCCTCTTCCTCCGGGGAGTACCCCGATTCGCGGTCGAGCATTTCCGTGGAGCCGCGTTCGGCCGAGACCACCTCGACGCGCTCGAGGAACCCGAGCGGCCGCCCGTCCAGATCGTCCGGCACGGGGACCCCGAGCAGCGCCAGCACGGTCGGCGTGACGTCCGCCAGCCGTCCCGCCACTGGTCCCGGGCGGACGTTCGGCCCGGTCGCCACGAACATCCCGAGCGGGTGATGGCCACCTGGCTGCTGCGGTGAGCGGCTCAGGATCTCTCTCATCCGGGCCCTCCCCGTCTCGGTCCGCGCCGCGAAAGGTGCGAACGCTCGGTTCTCGATCCGCCACCGGATCGTGAAGTCGGGGGCCCGGTCGACGAATGGCCCCTGGTAGACGTCGTTTCGATGCAGGGCTTCGTCGACGACGGGCCGGCCGGTGTCTTCCTCCGTGATTCCAGCGATCATCGACTTGAGCTCGGCGACGAACCCGTCGAGCTCTTCCGGGCCCACCACCCCTTGCGGGTCCCGCCCCTCCAGGTTGATCAGGACATCGTCACGGACGCCATCGGAGTACGCCCGAGTCCTGGACCAGTCGATGCCGCCCAGCCGTGACTCCGCTTCGGCTCGTTCCTTCAGGCCGGGAAACACCCGGGCCAGGGCGCGCTTTCGCTCCCTGGTCAGCTTTCGATTGATCAGGTTGAACCCCCGCACCATCAGACGAGACCGCAGGCCGGGTTGGACCCTCGTCATCAGGCCTTGGTCCTCCAGCCACACCGGCATGAGCTCCGGCCCCCGTGTGTTGGTGGCGCCTCCGTGGTCGGCCAGGACGATGACGTTGACGTCCGGATCCTGAGATCGGGCCAGCTCGACGAGGCGGCCGGTCGCTTCGTCCTGCACCTCGTATACGCGCTCGACGACGCGGTTTCCTTCGACATCCCAGAAGAAGTGTTGGCACGTGTCCGTCGAGGTGAACACGACGAAGACGAGGTCCCAATCCTCGTCCTGCATCAGTCGGGCCGTCAGCGAGGTCCACCCGTCGACGGCATCCAAGAGGGCTCGTTCGGCCTCGCGGACCCGCCCGTCGCGAATGAGCGTCGGCGCCTGCGGCTCCACGACGTAGCTGCGGAACAGATCGGCGTACCGGCGGGGCAGGTCGCTGGGATGGGCGAATCCCGGCAGGTCCTTGGACGGGGTGTCGAGCCCGGCCACCAGCACGCCATTCACGGGCTCGGCCGGGTACGAGATCGGGACGTTGACGACGACGATACGTCGGCCCGCGTCCGAGCTCATCCGCCACAGGCTCGGCGCGGCGCGCCGTTCGGCGTTGATGATCCGGCGCCCGTAGCTTCCGGGGACGCGTTCGTCGAAGTAGAAGATGCCGTGGCGGCCGGGGTCGACTCCCGTGACGATGGTGGACCAGGCCGGTGCGCTGTTCATGTTGGGGACGCTTTCGAGCGTGCCCTTCGCTGCGGACCGAGACAGGGAGGCCAGCACGGGTAGACGTCCCGCTTCGATCAGCGGATCGGCCACCGACCACGTCCCCCCGTCCCACCCGACGACCAGGGTGCGACTCACGGGGAACCGCCCCGAACAGGCACGGCGCCAAAGGTTAGCAAGGCCATTCCGCCCCTCATCGGGCTGCCCGTTCCAGTGCCCCGGCGGCGGCCAGCCCCGCGGCCTCCCACGTGAAGCGGGCCGCCCGCTCCCTGCCGAGAGTGGCGAGCTTCGCTCGGAGATCCGCGTCCACGGTGACCCGCCACAGCTCCTCGGCCCACTGCTCCGGCGAGTGCGGATCGATGCGGATGGCCGCTTCGGCGACGACCTCGCGCATCACGGCGATGTCCGACACCAGGGTCGGTGTCCCCGCCGCCATGGCTTCGACCGGAGGCAACCCGAAACCCTCGTACACGGAGGGATAGGCGAACGCCGTGGCGTGTTGCAGCAGTCCGACCAGGTCGGGGTCGGCCACATACCCGGCGAAGTCCACCCGGCCTGCGGAGTGCAAGTCGCGGGCGCTCTGCATGAGCGCGCCGCCGGCGAACCCCTTCTGGCCCACCACTACCAGGCGCTCCCGCACCTCGGGATGGCGATCGAGGAGCGCTCGCAGCGCATCGAACAGGACGTCCAGGTTCTTTCGTGGCTGGAGGTTTCCGACCACGACGAAGAACGGCGGCTCCACGATCGGAATGCGGGCTGTGGGATCGCGGAAGACCGGGTCGACCCCATTGGACGCCACCGTGATCTTTTCCGCAGGGATCCCATAGAGATGGACGATCTCGTCACGGGTGAACTCCGACACCGTGAGCACGCCGGCCGACCGGCGCAGGCTGGCCGGAATGGTTCGGGTCATCCACGCCCGCTCGTACCGCGAGAAGAACTGCGGGTAGCGCTCGAAGGCCACATCGTGTAGGAGCGTCACCACCGGACAGGGCGCCACGGGCGGGCTGTTGTCGTGTGCCAGGAACACGTCCACCCGATCCTTCGCGGCGAGGAGCGGCAAGGCGACCGGGATCCGCACGAACGGCATCCCCGGACGAACCACCCGAACGGTCACCCGCTCCAGCGCTCGCGCCCGCCACGCCTCGGCCACCGAGCGATCGGTGAAGTAGACGAAGAGTTCGTGCTCGGTCTGGTCGGCGAGAGCGGTGACGAGGTTCGCCACGACGCGGCCGTTGCCGGTGGGCCGCGCCCCGACCACATGCGCTTCGATGCCGATCCTCATTCGACGCATCCGAGGGGCTAGGCGACCGGAGAGGCGAAGGGAGCCACGAAGCGAGAACAGTACATGGCCGCCCCGGCCGGCCGGATTCGAGCCGGTATCCTAAGGGCGCTCCAACCAGAGAGGTGCGGGCCCGGTGGCGGTGCGAAAACGAGACGCGGCGACGCTGCTTCCCGGCGCGGCCGGATCGGTCGGAGTCGGGCTGCTCGCCTCGCAATCGCCGCTCGCCGCCGGTGGCGCGTTCGCGTTGACCGGCTTGTTCCTCCTTCCGTGGGTCGGTCTGTTCCTGTTGATGACGACGCTCTCCATGATTCAGGCGGAGGCGTACGGCCCGCTGGCCGGTGTCGAGCTGCTCGGATTCGACTTCAGCCCGGCGCATTTCGTCTTGATTCCGTTCGCCATCCGGGCATACCTCACGACCAAGCCGGATCTGCGGCTGCGATGGGGGAAGCCCGAGTGGTTCCTGGTCGCCTTCGCGCTGATCCAACCGTTCATCACCTTCCGAAAGGCGCCGGCGTTCTCCCAGAGCCTGGGGGCGCTCGGGCTGACCGCCCTGGGCATCTTGGCGTACCTTGCCGTATACGCCGCGGTGTGCACGCCCCGGAGGTTTCTGTCCGCGGCGCGGATCTTCCTGTGGCTGATCCTGCTCAACGCGGTGTACGGCATCCTCGCCGAGCTGTCCCACCTGGCGCTGGGCACCCGCATCGGAGTGTCGACCCAGAGCGCGTACGGCTCGGGCGTGTACGGGCTGTCGTTCGAGCATGACATCTTCGCCTCGACCTGCGCAGTCGGCGCCATCGCCTTCTACGTCCTGTGGCGGGAACGCAATCCGATCATGTCGCACCGGCTGAGCGGTGTGGCATTCTGGCTGTGCGGGGCGGCGTCGCTGCTGGGACTGGCCCGCGGCGCGTGGCGGGGGTTCGGGCTGGTGTTCCTCGCGATGATGGTCCTCCCGCGAGGAGGGGCCCGCCGGGTGCGGGGGCTCGAGCGGGTCGGTACGACCGTCATCCTGCTGTCGATCGTGGTCCTGGGCGGGATGTACGTGCTGAGCAGCCAGTCCTCGACGTTCGAGGCGATCCAGCAAAAGGCCGAGGACCTGATCAACGTGGAGACCGGAACCGGACAGGCTCGCCTCCAGGAAACCGCCGTGGCGCTCACGGACTGGAGGACGTCGAAGCTGTTCGGCCTGGGCACCGGGACATACAACCAGCGACACCCGCAGAAGGAAAAGACGAACTACATCGGGAACATCTACCTGCGGGCCCTGTACGAGACGGGGCTGGTCGGGGCCTTTCTCCTGATCGCCTTCCTGGCGCTGGTGTTCTGGCCCAATCGATCGCTGCTATATGCATCCGGTGACGTCCCGGCGGTGGCTCGAGCGCTGTCGTATGGCGGCGCCGTCGTCACGGTCGCCTACGCGGCCACCGACGCCACGTTGTTCATCTGGCCCTGGATCATGTTCGGGTTGATCCGGGCCTCCCGGGTGTTGGTCGACCGCCAGTACCGGTCGGCCGCGGCGGTGCGGGCCGCCCCGGCCGCTCCGGCGACGGTTGCGTCGGGCGCCTCGGTATCGGGCAACGGCCACGGAGCCGTCCCCGTCCTCGACCGGCCGGGGGCGTTCGGGGCCAGCCGCTGACTCAGCCGGCCAGCGGCTGCCGCGTCTCGGGCAGCGGGTCCGCTCCATACACGCGGGTCAGCCCGAACCCGTCGAGGATGCGAACGGCGCCGTCGATCTGGGACGCGGAAACCGATCCGCGCCACCCGTCCATGAGTCCGTCTCCCGACAGGACCGCGCTGTCCCGCCGGGTCGTGGCGGATGGCTTCCCCACGACCCGCAGGGCGTGGGGGTCGTACGGCCGGTTCAGGAACGCGAAGAGCCTGGCGATCTCTTCCTCCGGCCGCAGCACGAAGTCCTCGTAGAAGCACACGTGCACGTCCTTCTCCGGCAGCCACCGAAGGGGGACGTAGTTGTCGATGCACCAGACGACGATGTGCCGCTCGAACTCGTCCCGGGCCGACTCGATGACGCCGAGAAAGGGGCGGAGGTGGTCCTCGACCAGCAGGTCCTGGCCCAGGAACCTTTGCAGATCGGCTCTCCAGTTCGG
>JBHELE010000208.1:0-3674 GCA_046263235.1 Actinomycetota bacterium | reverse complement strand
TGTGGATGCGAAGGCCAGACACGTCGCCGCGGCCGACGAGGCGATCCACGTGGTGGGCGTCACCCCCGCCGAGACCTACCTGAACGTCGAAGCGATCACCGAGGCGGCTCGGTCGTCGGGGTCGCAGGCGATCCACCCCGGCTACGGGTTCATGTCCGAACGGGCCGAGGCCGCCGAGGCCTTCGAGAGCGCCGGGCTCGTCTGGATCGGTCCGCCGGTCGACGCGTTGCGTGCGGCCGGCGACAAGGTCCAGGCGCGGCGCCTGGCCGCATCGGCCGACGTCCCCGTCGTTCCCGGGACCCTCGATCCGGTCACGTCGGTCGACCAGATCTTGGCCTTCGCCGACGAGCACGGCTACCCGGTCGCCATCAAGGCCGCGGCCGGTGGGGGCGGACGAGGGCTCAAGGTCGCGGCGACCGCCGAGGACGTCGCGTCGTCGTTCGACTCCGCCGCCCGCGAGGCGGCGGCGTACTTCGGCTCGGGCGACGTGTACCTGGAACGGCACATCCCCCGGCCCAAGCACATCGAGATCCAGATCCTGTCTCCGGCGCCGGGGCGGGCGGCATGGCTCGTGGCGCGGGACTGCTCCATGCAGCGGCGGAACCAGAAGATCATCGAGGAGACGCCGCCCCCGCGGTATGCGGAATTGGTCCCCTCCATCGGGGAGGCGGCGGTCCGGGTGGCGAACGCCTGCGGGTACGTCAACGCCGGAACCGTGGAGTTCCTGGTCGACACCGAGGCCAAGGGCGGCGCGTTCTTCTTCCTGGAGATCAACGCCCGTCTGCAGGTGGAGCACACCATCACCGAGGAGGTCCTGGGCATCGACCTGGTGGCGGCCCAGCTCCGCATCGCCGCCGGCGATCCCGTGGACGTCGACCAGGCGGCCCTCACCGCTCGCGGACACGCCATCGAGTGCCGGATCAACGCCGAGAACCCGGCGAAGAAGTTCTTCCCGTCGCCCGGGATCATCACGAGGTATCTCGAACCCACCGGGGAGGGCATCCGGGTAGATTCGGGGTTCGGGGAGGGCGACGAGGTCCCGCGAGCCTACGACAGCCTCATCGCGAAGCTGATCGTGTGGGGGTCCGACCGGGAGGACGCTCGCCGGCGCGTTCTGCGGGCGCTCGACGCGTACCGGATCGAAGGGATCGCCACGACGATCCCGGCGCATCGGGTGATGATCGACGACCCGGCGTTCGTCGACGGGTCCTACACGACTCGAACCGTCGAGGAGACCGACCTGGAAGCGGCGCTGGCCGCCCACACGGACGCTCCGGTCGCGACCCCGGGCCCGGCCGTTCCGGCCGGGTCGCCGGCCGGCGCCTCGCTCCGGCTGTGGCACCCGGCCATCGCGCCATCGATAGCTGCCCGCGCCGGCGGCGGCGCGGATCACCAGTCGGTGGTCGCCCCGATGCACGGAACGATCCTCAAGCTCCTCGTATCCCTCGGCGACACCGTCGACCCAGGCGATCCCGTGGCGGTCTTGGAGGCCATGAAGATGGAGACGTTCCTGGCCGCCCCGGGGGGAGGCCGGGTGGAGGAGATCAAGGTGTCCCAGGGAGACGTCGTCGAGTCCGGACAGGTGGTGGTCCTGCTCGCCTCGTGACGGAAGCTTCGCCTACAGCCGAACCCGCACCATGAGCAGTTCGGAGCGCTCGGCGGCCTCGACCGTCGCGTCCGGCTCGTCGGCGATCTTCGCCGCGTCGCCGGTGCTCATCTCCTCGCCGTTCAGGCGGACCCGCCCTTCGATCACGTACAGGTAGGCGCCGTCACCGGTCCCCAAGGTCTGCTCCACGGAGCGCCCCTCCGAAAGGGCCGAGACGTAGACCGTGGCGTCCTGATGAACCGAGACCGAATCGCCGCCGTCGCTCGAGATGATCGGCAGCCATCGGTCGGTCCGGTCGCCCTTGGTGAATACCTTCTGCTCGACGCCGGGAGGAAGCCCCCGCTCGCGCGGCATGATCCACATCTGGATGAACCTCATCGGCTCGGTGTCGGATCCGTTCTGCTCCGAATGCCATGCGCCGGATCCGAGCGTCATCCGCTGGGCCGATCCCGCCGGGAGCAGATGGTAGTCGCCGCCCAGGTCATCGGCGTGCCGAAACGCTCCCTCGACGACGTAGGTCAGCCCTTCGATGTCCCGATGTGGATGCAGCGGCCAGATCGCCCCCGGGACGAGACGGTCGTCGTTGAACACGCGCAGTGATCCGAACTGGGTGTTCTCGGGGTCTCGGTACCGGTCGAAGGAGAAGTGCCACCGGGCGTGGAACCACCCGCCCTCGACCTCGTAGATCTCGGAGTCACGTCTGATGCGGATCACGTCGTCCCCTCGCCATCGGTTGCGGCCGCGACGGGGCGCGATCGTTGGAGGGTCTCCATGACGTGCGCCCAGCGGGGCTCCAACGCGGCGACCTCCTCTCGGCTCAGCTCGAGGTTTCCGTACCGCACCCGTTCGTACCCCCGAGTGAGCTCGTGGAACGCGTGGCGGCAGGAAGGAAAGGCCGCCGACACGACGTGAAGGAACTCCTCCGGCGTTGAGTTCGGGGGCCGCCTCACTCCCTTTCGCTCCAGCAGGACCAGCGCCTCCGCGTACCACCGCCGGATCGTCGCGGCGGGCAGCTCCCGTCGTCGCGCCGTGGGCCGAAGACGACGAGCCGGCGGTCGAACCGGTCGGGCCGGCGGCGCATTCGGGTCCTCCTCTGCCGAACCCCAGTCGTCGACGGCTCGGCGCCGTCTGGTCACGACGACGAGCGCCCCGACCAGCGCCGCCAGCACGAGCAGCCCCAGCAGCCTGGGGACCAGCCCGCCTCCGTTCGACCCCGCCTCCGGCGGCAAGGGATTCGCCTCACCGGTTCGGAGGCGCCGAAGGAATTCGGCCAGACCGCCGACGTCGAATCGCAATCTCTCCAGGATCCAGAGAAGAGGCCGGGCGACCTGCCCCATGACGAACGCCGCCGCGGACACGAGGAACACCAGGACGGGGTAGATCAGGTTCCCCAGCAACTCCAGCCCGCCCCCCGCGGTCAGGATGGCGATCAGCGCGACGGCGACTGCCAGGCCCCCGATGGCGAGCGTCGACAGCCGGTCGCCCACGGTCCGGCCCGCGCCCGTAGCCTCGCCCTCCGCGCCGGCCAGGATCGCCTCGGGTGGAGCGGTCAGCCGGACGCTGGCGGCTCGCGACGCCAGCGAGGCCACGAAGAACAGCGGCACGATCACGGGCAGGATCCCGCGCCACGTCGTCCCGATGCTGCCGCCCAGAACGACCTCGGCGAGCAGGATGCCGGCTCCCCATCCGAACGAGGCATGGATGGGGTTTCGCCAGACCCGCAGGCCCAGGCTCACCAGCCTGAACGCGACCACCGAGGAGACGGCCACCGCCGTCCCCACCTCCGCAGGCCCTCGGACGCCCCACAGCAACCCCTGGAGCAGACCGACCAGGATGCCGCCAACGGCACCCACGGTCGGCGTGATCGGGAGCTGACGGTATCGCGTCGCCATCGCGGTTCCCGCCACGTAGAGCAGCACGAAGGCCGGAAACCACACCAGGATCCCGTCCCGGGCCAGCGTGGCCTGCTCGAGCAGGAGCTTCACCGGCAGGTAGATGACGCCGGCCTCTCCCAGCGCGGCCCACGCAGCCGGTCGGACGGCCCGCCGGTCGCTCACCGGCCCGACCC
>JBHELE010000207.1:0-3462 GCA_046263235.1 Actinomycetota bacterium | reverse complement strand
CGTGGCGCCGGCGACCATCGCGAACATCGCCATGACCACCGCGCCGACGACCCCACCGGTGAGGCCAACAGCGAGGGTCCGTCCGGGTATCGGCCCTGCCGCTCGTCGTTCGATCACGGAGATCCCTCCTTCGCATCCGGCCGCCTATCCGGACGCACCGGGCGCCCGGCTGATTCCCCAGACCGCGTGCGGTCGAATGCACACGGGCGCCGAGATCGCCACGACTGCCCCATTCCGAGGCTGGGTACCTGAAGCTGAGAAAGGCGTGGTGCACATGAGTCCTGAGCTGAGTTCGGCCGAGTCTCGGTCCGCCGAGGGTCGCGATCGCGGGCCCCCCCGAGGGTTGCGTTCGACGTGGTCGGAACGCTGTTCAGCCTCGATCGTCCGAGGGAGCGGCTTCTCGCGGCCGGGCGCCCGGTCCGTTCCGGGATCGGGACGGTCCCGCGGCCCCACGGAACGCTGACGGCGATGTGGCCGCGGATGATCTTGACGACGAGCGTCGCCGCGACCACACCGAGAACGACCGCCAGCGCGATCGTCGACCACGTGAAGGGCGACAGCCCCAGCGACAAGGGCCCCATCGTCCTCACTGTAGTCAGGTCCTCAGACGCCCAGATATCGCTGGATGCCCTCCCGCAGCGTGGCCGCATCGAGTGCCCCCACCTGGACGTAGGCGACCTGACCCCCCGGCTTGATGAACAGGGTGGTCGGCATGCCACCACCCCCGACCGCCCGGAAGAACGTCCCGTTGGCGTCGACGCCCAACGGGTATCGCACCCCGGTCTGGCGCGCCAGGTCAATGCTCGCGGCCTTGGAGTCGGATTGGGAGACCCCGAGGAAGACCACACGATCGCCGAGGTCCTCGTGGACCTCCTCGAAGCCGGGCATCTCCGCGATGCAGTTGGGGCACCACGACGCGAAGAAGTTGACCACGAGGGGCTTGTTTCGAAATCGCTCGTACTCGAACCGCCCGCCCTGGTCGAGGTACGGCATCGAGAGCTTCTCGACCCGGCCGCCCACGCCGAAGTCGCCGGCGAAGGCCACCCTAGAAGATCCGCTCCGGAACGCACCCAGGCCGACGGCTCCTATCGCCACCACCACCGCCGCCACGACAAGCGCTCGGCGGGCCAGGCGTTGGAGGCTCCTCCGACGACGCTCGCCCCTGTGGGCGGCCTTCGCCTGTTGCTTCCGGGCATGTCTGGACTGCTCGACGATCTCGATGTGACGCTCGGACGGTCCGGCCCCGGGTCTCCTTTCGGGCCGACTGGTTCCATGGGGTGTTCGTCGCTTCGGGGTCGACATGGCTTTTCTCCTACGGCCCGACCGGGACCACCGGCTCGGCCCGAAGGGCAGCTTCCGCCCGTTCCAGGAGACCGGCGTCCTCACTCATCAGCAGGTACGACACTGGGCTGTCCGCGCACACCAGCGCCACGCCGTCGGCCATGGCGTCCAAGCCGTGCACGGCGCCGGAGCGCTCCCGGGCCCCTGCGGCCTCGGGGAACCGGGCCGAGCCGAGGTAGAGGAACACGGTTCGCCCATCGGCTCGGTACGTGAAGACGTCGGAAACGAGCCCGTCCAGATCGGTACGCCCCGCCGCGGTCAGGTGAAGGCCGGCCGAGGACAGGTCGGGTGAGTGGTGGGCGGCCGGCCCGGTCACGGAGGGCTGGTGCGACCGGTACGAGGCCACGGCCGCGGCGATGGCATCCGGTTGGGCGCCTGCGGTGCGAAGCGCGAACACCGCCGCGAGCCCGCCCACCACCACCGCGGCCGCCACCGCCGTCGCGGCGATCCCGACGCCGAGGCGCCTGGCCCACGACCGGTCCGGCGCCGACAGCTCGATCGCTGCCCTGACTCGGTCGCGGAGATCCGCCGGGGCGAGCTCCCGCGCTCGTTCGGCCAGGGCCCGCCCCCGACGCCCCAGCTCGACCTCTGCCCAGCACGCCTCGCAGGCCACCAGGTGGGACTCGAACCACTCTCTCCACCGCCGGGGTCCGTCCCCGGAGAGATATCGAGCCGCATCCAGTTCGGGGTCGTGTCCTTGGCGCGTTCGTCGCATCACGGCTCCTCTTCGAACGGATCCACCCTTCCGGGTGATCCGAGCTCACCTTCCCGCAGGTCGTGGGACTCGAGCCCCTCGAGAAGCGAGGCGAGCGCCCGCCGACCGCGGTGCAATCGCGAGAGCACCGTGCCACGCGGCGTCCCCATGATCCGGGCCGCGTCCCGGGTGGAGAATCCGGCCAGGTCGACCAGGGCGATCACCGTGCGCTGCTCTTCGGACAGGGCCCACAGGGCCCGGTGGAGGGCTCGTCGCTCTAGGGCGGCGATCGCCTCGCTCTCCGGCTCATCGCCAGAGGCGAACGGCGCCATCTCCTCCCACGGAACCTCCTGGGGCCGCCGCGAGCGATGCCGATAGGCGGAGCGAGCCAGGTTCATGCAGATGGTGGCCAGCCATGGCTTGACCTGCCGGGGACGGCGGTGACCCTGCCAGGCCCGGAACGCCGCGAGGTAGGTCTCCTGAACGAGGTCCTCGGCGTCCTCCCGGCGGGGGACCATTCGGCGCGCGATGTTGTACACGAGGTCCATGGCGTCCAGCGTGGCTCGAAGGAACTCTTCGTTGCTGTTGCTCACAGGCTCATCCGATGGGACGCGGCCGGCCGGAATCCGATTCCCCGCTCGAGCGTCCCGTCGAGTGAGGATGATCGTTCGTTCCGCGCTCGTCTGCGGGGGCCTGGCCGCCACCGTGTTCCTCTCGGCGTGTTCCCGGGCCACTGTGGACGTGCGCGCCAGCCAGGGCGCCGGCGATCCGTCGCCCCTGATCGACCCGGCCGCCATCGTCGCGGGCGGCCCGCCCCCGGACGGGATCCCTCCGATCGACCGCCCTCGGTTCGTGGCTCCCTCCGCGGTCGACTTCCTCGACCCCCGGGAGCCGGTCCTCGCCCTGGAGGTTGGCGGGGACACCCGAGCGTACCCGCTCCAGATCATGATCTGGCACGAGATCGTGAACGATGTCGTGGGCGCAATGCCTGTGGTCGTGACCTACTGCCCGCTGTGCAACACGGGGATCGCGTTCGAGCGCCCACGCCTCGGAGGCCGGCTCCTGGACTTCGGCACGTCGGGCAAGCTCTACCGCTCGAACCTGTTGATGTACGACCGGCAGACCAAGTCGTTGTGGGCCCAGGCGACGGGACACGCCGTGGTCGGCGATCTCACCGGGACGCAGCTGCGGTTCCTGCCGGTCCAGCTGGTGGCGTGGTCCGACTGGCGTGCCGCCAACCCTCGGGGAAAGGTCCTGTCGCGCCGGACCGGGTACGACCGTCCCTATGGGGAGAACCCCTACGTCGGCTACGACGACGAGCGCTCGTCGCCGTTTCTGTTCGAGGGCGATCTGGATCCGAGGCTCCCCCCGCTGGCGCGCGTGGTGGGAGTGCGGATCGACGGCGAGACCATGGCCTTCCCATACCG
>JBHELE010000206.1:0-3413 GCA_046263235.1 Actinomycetota bacterium | reverse complement strand
TGCGCAGCGAAGGAAAATCGGCCGCCCGGGCCGCATACGAGGCGTACTTCACGGCATTTCCGGACCTGGCACCGAATGACGAGGGCGTGGCCTTCGGCGACGACATCGTCGTGGTGTGGGGCACGCTTCGCGGCACCAGCGGCGGTGATTGGCTGGGCGTCCCACCCTCGGGCGGGTCGTTCGCCGTGTCGTTCGCGAACGTCGCGCCGTTCCGCGACGGACGTATGGCCGGAGAGACCATCTACTTCGACCTGGCCACGCTGTGCGAGCAGGCCGGCCTGCCCCTCGAAACGATCCGACAGGCCGCCACCGTTCGTCGAGCCGCCGCGGACGCCTAGCTCGGATCGCCCGGCAGCACAGCGCGTCGAGCCGTCCTTTCGGCTGCCGTATGCTGCGCCCGGCACGGCCATCGGAAGGAGCGCGTCCTGGCCATCTCGCAGCAACGGGACACCGACCTGTTTCGCCGACAGCTGGCCGACTGGCTGGAATCGAAGTTGGGCGCCCCGGTCGAGCTGACGGCGGAACCGGGGCCGGCCTTCTCCGGGTTCTCCAACGAGACGCTGCTGTTCGACGCCCTGTGGACCGCCGCCGGGGGGGAGCCGCAGACGCTCGGGCTGGCCGTTCGCCTCGAGCCGTCCGGGCATCAGGTCTTCCCGGAGACGCTGTTCGAAACGCAGGTCCGGGTCATGAGCGCCCTCGCACCCACCGATGTGAGGGTCCCGGAGATCTTGTGGTTCGAACGCGACCGGTCGGTGCTCGGCGCGAAGTTCTTCGTCATGCGCAAGCTTCACGGCAGGGTCCCTCCGGACAACCCGCCGTACCACGTGGCTGGGTGGCTGCACGACGTCACCCCCGAGATCCGCGAACGCATCTGGTGGAACGGGCTCGACGCCATGGCCCGGGTCCATCGCCTGGACCCTGCCCGCCTCGATCTCCCTCCGCTCGATGACAGCGACGCCCGCCACGCGCTGGAGCGGGCTACCGACTACGTGGCGTGGGTGCTCCGCGGCAGGCCGTACCCGCTCGTCACCGACACGCTGGCGCGTGTCGCAGCCGAAGTCCCGGAGCGTGGAGAGCCCTCGTGCTTGTGCTGGGGGGACTCACGCATCGGCAACGTCATGTACGACGACGAAGGCGACGTGGTCGCCGTGATGGACTGGGAGATGGTCACCATCGGCGACCCTCTGGCCGACCTCGCGTGGTTCCTGCTGCTCGACCGGCACCACAGCGAGGCGTGCGGCGTCCCCCCGCTTGAGGGCTTCCCGTCGCACGCCGACACCGTGGCGCGGTGGGAGGTCGCCACGGGGCGCTCGGCCCAGGACCTGTCCTGGTGGATGCTCCTGGGCGCGGCGCGCTACGCGGCGATCCTCACGCGGGTGATGGACCTTCTGGAGGGAACGGGGATGATGCCGGGAGCGAAGGACATGGCCTTCGAGAACACGTCGACGACGCTGCTTCGGTCGGTCCTCGAATCGAGCTAGGAGCTCCAGAGGAATCGGCCGGCGAACCCCCGGGTCTGATGACGCTGCGCTCGACAGGTTGGATCGGAGGGGTTCGGGCCGCAGTCCTCGACGAAGCTGGCCCACGGCGTTCCATCGGGGCCGATATCGACCCCGATGAAATCCACGTTCACGTACAGCGTGCCCCGGGTTTGGTCGTCGCTGTACATCAGCGGCCTGGCGGGATCGTTCAGCTGCGCGCTCCAGAAGACCGGCCGCCCGCCGGAGAGCACCTCCAGGGCGTCGCGCGTTTCCGTCAGGTAGCCGTCCCACGTTTCCTGACCGGCGCGCTGCCCGTAGTAAGAGAAGGCAACGTGGCCCCGACCCCGAACGGCGAAGTTCCACGTACCGACGGTGAAGACCCGCGGCGCCGTGACGTCCTGAGGACGACTCCAGGTGCGCCCCTCGTCGCGCGACACCTGCAACATGAGAGAGGTCCCGGCCGTTTGCGCCAGGTACAGGTTGCCCCGGCCATCCGTTCGAAGCTCGACGTGCTCGAACGAACCAGCCGGTGACTCGGGCGCGGCCGCCGGGATCGCCCGCGGCGTTCCGTCGCGGTTTCGGATGATCGGCCACGTGACGGCCTGGTCCGTGCTCTTGGCCAGGTAGGTCTTGCCGCCGCACATGATCATCACGTAGAGGGACCCTCCGGGGCCGGCTTGCGGGTAATTCCCGTCGAGGGCCCCGAAGTCCTCGCCGTTCGGGCCGCACTCGGAGTGCTGAGGCACCGGCTTGCTGAACAGGATCGACACCACCGTCCACGTGGTACCCCCGTCGAGCGACCGCGAGCACCGGCGGGCGACGATCGGTGGGCTGATGATGCCAATGTTGCTGTTGGCGCAGAAGTACAGGACGTTCGGATAGCCCACCGGGCGCGGGCCCTCACGGGTCGGCGGAGCCGCGACGAACCGCGGATTCTCGGCGAACAGGATCGCCGGGCAGCATGAGGAGCTGTGCGTCCACGTCCGCCCGTCGTCGGCGCTCCACAACAAGTGCATCCGGAGTCCGATGGGATACTGCTGCGCCGGGGGAAGTCCGTCCTGGCCGGCGGGGCTGGGCGTGAAGTCGTACCAGAAGAGCCGCCCGGTGCGTCGGTCGATGTAGATCTGGGCGTCGTTGCCCTGCCACGTCATGCCGAGCGGCTTGATCAGGGACCACGAAGCGCCAAGGTTGTGGGAGACGGCCAGACCCGCCGGGCTGGCGTTGGTTTGGGGACTCGGTCCCGGCGCCCCTGGGACGAAGCCGAGCCCACCCGGTCCGGTCGGCACGATGGCGGGCTGGAAGACCACCGCGCCGGACTTGGTCACGCCGACACGGGTCTCGGAGCTCCCGTAGCCCGTGCGGACCGCGCACGCCACCGGACCTCCGCGGGGCTGAGGTCGCACCAACCGCCCGCCGGCGGTATGGGCCACCGCCCGACGGCCGGGCTCGCAGCGCGGCCTGCCGCGTGCCGCCGATGCGCTTCCCACCGTGGTGCCGGCGGCGGTGATGAAAAGTGTGACCGCACCGACACCGGCGAGATGGCGAAGGGCGCGGGCTGCCATGGCCGGGCCAGCTTAGATGACCCCGTCGTGGCGGACAGTCCTCACGGCACGGGTACTCTGACGCGATGCTGTCGCCGTTCGACGACTTCCCGATCCATCAGATCGCGGAGCCGGTCCGGCACGTCGGGACGAGCGACCGCAACTTCTACGACCGGTACTACTTCAACTGCCACGCCGGTGACGAGACGCTGATGCTGGTCGCCGGGATGGGGCAGTACCCGAACCTCGGGGTGGCCGACGCGTTCGCCGTCGTGAACGACGGCCGGGTCCATCGGGTGGTCCGGGCGTCCCGCGAGCTCGGACTCGACCGGGGCGACACGACGGTCGGTCCGTTCCGGATCGAGGTGCTCCAGGGCCTCCGCCGGCTGAG
>JBHELE010000205.1:0-3724 GCA_046263235.1 Actinomycetota bacterium | reverse complement strand
GCGCCGGCCAACCCGCAGACGTTCCTGGCGAACTCGATGACGGCGCACTGCAGCCCCAGGCACAGCCCCAGGTACGGGATGTGCTGCTCGCGAGCGAACCGAATCGCCTCGATCTTTCCTTCGACCCCCCGGATTCCGAACCCGCCCGGTACCAGGATCCCGTCCGCTCCGCCCAGGACCTCGTCCACTCCGCCGTCGACGAGCTCGTCCGACGCGATCCACGTCAGGTTGACGCGGGCACGATGCTCGAACCCGCCGTGCCGCAGCGCCTCGATGACGGACAGGTACGCGTCACGGAGATGGACGTACTTGCCGACCACCCGGATGTCGACGGCGTCAAGGGCCCCGTCGACGCGGTCGACCAGCGCCCTCCACTCCGTCAGGTCCGGCTCCGTCTCCGGCAGGCGGAGCAGGTTCGCCAGGTACTCGTCCAGGCCCTCCGACCGAAGGATCAGCGGGACCTCGTAGATCGAATCGGCGTCGACCGCCGACACGACCGCCTCGAGCGGCACGTCGCAGAGGAGCGAGATCTTCTCCTTCAGGTTCCGCCCGATCGGTCGGTCGCTCCGGCAGACGATCGCGTCGGGCTGGATACCGATCGAACGAAGCTCCTTGACTGAGTGCTGGGTCGGTTTCGTCTTTCGCTCGCCGGTCGGCCCGATGTAGGGGATGAGCGATACGTGGACGAACGCGACGCGGTCACGGCCAACCTCGTTGCGAAGCTGCCGGATCGCCTCCAGGAACGGCAGGCTCTCGATGTCACCAACGGTGCCGCCCACCTCCACCACCACGACGTCGGGGTCCTCCGCGGCGGCGAGCTTCCGGATCCGATCCTTGATCTCGTTCGTGATGTGCGGGATGACCTGAACGGTCTTGCCCAGGAACTCCCCGCGCCGTTCCTTCGATATCACGGCCTGGTACACGGCGCCCGTGGTGACGTTCGATCCCCGGTGGAGGCTCTCATCCGTGAACCGCTCGTAGTGCCCGAGATCGAGGTCGGCCTCGGCCCCATCGTCGAGCACGAACACCTCGCCGTGCTCGAACGGGTTCATCGTCCCGGGGTCGACGTTGATATACGGATCGAGCTTTTGGAGGGCGACCTTCAGGCCTCGGGACTTCAGGAGACGGGCCAACGAGGCGGTGGTGATTCCCTTCCCGAGCCCGGAGGCGACTCCTCCGGTGACGAAGATGTATTTGGCTCGTTCAGGCACCTCGGGATTCGATGCTATCAAAGCGACGGCGCTCGGGCCAGCATCTCCCTACGAGAGCCCGGCGGATCCGCCGTCGTCCCGCGTCAATGCCGCCGCCATGTCGCCATCGTCCGGCTCCAGCGGTTGCATGCGGCCCAGCTGGTCCAGGAGGCGGAGCGGGGGGGTCCCTCGAATGAGACGGGAGAGCGTGACGGTCTCGGAGAGGATGTGCAGCACGACGACCAGCGCCAGCGACACGATCAGCCCGGTTCGCCCCACCGCGTTGTACAGGCCGATCCCGATGACGATCCAGAGCGCGTAGGCGCCGCCGTCGCCCAGCATCCCCCGCTCGCCGAGGTCGGCCACGAGGACTGCCGCGGCCGCCCCGAACGCGACGGCCGTCAGCAACATCGACTGACTGGGCCACCCGAGGGCCCCCGCGACCACGGCCGCGGCAAGGAACACCTTGATGGTTCGGCCGGGACGGACGTCCAGAAGGTTTCCGAGGTTGGCGAACCCCGCGATCATCGGGATTCCGAGCGCGAACGAGACCGCGTCCCCGCCCACGGCCACGACCGCGACCGCGGCCGCCACGAGCGCGCCGACCAGCTTCACCACGCCTGGCGTGATCTTCCCCCTCGCGGCCATCGCCAGTTGTCGAACCACTCCTCTGACCGGCTCGGGCTGCCGGTCGTCCTGGAACCCGGCGGCGAACGCGAGGACCACGGCTCCGAGCTGCGCCACGAGGGACAGCCCGAGCGAACCTCCGGCCACGGCGATCACCAGCAGGACCAGGAGACGCGTCAGGACGATCGTGCCGACCGCCACCAGGCCCAGGGCCACCGGTCGCTCGAACCCACGGAAGTTGTGCGCCGTCGGCCCGTACCGGGCCAATGGGCTCGCCAGCGCCACGGACCCCACCACGCCGCCGAGCAGCGCAGCCATGATCACGATGGATGCCGTGCCGAGCGCGTCGCTCATCGCAGACGGACCGCCCTGGGGAGCACGGCACGAAGGATATCCACCGCCTGGCCTCCCCGATGCAGGAATCCCGAAAAACCTCGGCCGGTCGGCCGGTGGGTCATGTCCACGTCGACCTCGAGGATCCGGTGGCCCAGCCGTGCAGCGTCGATGGTCATCGCCGTTTCCACCCCGAACCCGGTGGCCAGGGGCCTGCACGCCTGGAGCGTCTCCCGCCTGGCCGCGCGCTGACCCGACAGCGGTGCGACCGCCTCGAACCCCGAGAGACGACGGATAAGGAAGGCGGCCAGCCGCTGGACCAGGCTGAACCCGCCTCCGGCCTGCGGCGGAAGGACCCCGACGGCGAGGTCGGCTTCACCGCGCCGCACCGCATCGAGCAACGGCTTCGCCTCGGAGGCGGACGCTCCGACGTCCCCGTCGACGAGGAGGTACACGTCCGCGTCGGCCGCCACGTCGAGCGCGGCTTCGATCGCGGCGCCCTTCCCCCGCCGCCGGGCGGTGGCGAGGACGCGCGCTCCGGCCGCGGCGGCTTCGCCGGCGGTCCCGTCGACCGACCCGTCCACGACCACCACCACCTCGCCCACGTCGTCCATCGCCTTGAGCGCGGCCACCGCGGCCCCGATCGTGTCCTGTTCGTTGTGCGCCGCCACGACGGCGACGACGCGGTGCCTCCTCACGGGGTCGGGCTGGGCTGCGGAAGCAGCGCACACGCACCGGTCTTCACCCCGAAGTCGCCACAGGCCCCGAGGTTCGCGTCCAACACGCCCTCCAGCCCCACGACCAGCGCGATCCTTCCGGGCATGGAGTCGACGTTGTCGACGGTGAGGACCGCGCCATCCAACGCGGCGTCGCCTCGGACGAGCGAGACGAGCGCGTTCGCCGTGACCTCTGCCTCGGCCGCGGCGACTGGATGGTCCTGCTGAACGAGGGAGGTGAGGAGCGGAAGATCGAACGCATCGGGCGCCGGGGCGAGGACCGCCTGCCCACCCGAGAGCACGATCACGGGCTGATCCGGCCCCCCCAGCCCATCGATGGCCGAACCCGGCGCCACCTGCAAGAAGCTGGACGACGCCAGCAGCCGAACCACATCCGCCGCCGCGTCGGTCGGAGGCCCCAGCACGAGCCGCTCACCCAACCGGGCCGCGGCCTGCCGGGACAGATCGGCGGGGGGAGTCGAGTCCGCGACGCCCAGGACCTGGGCCATCGCCGAGCGCGCTTGCTCATCGGGCAGCGCCATCCGGGGCGTCAGCACGAGCACCGCGGCCACCTCGGCGCCGGCGTCCCGGAGGGCGCCCCGGACCCCGTCCACCGTGGCGGGGTCCGACCCCTGTGTCGTCACCATGACCATCGTGCTCCCGGTCAGCCGTCCGGACACCAGGAGCGGCTCCGCCGAACGGCCGAAGGCCTCCCATTCCTGCACCTCGCTGTTGAGGTCGTTGACGTCGGCCCGGAGCCTGTCGGTGGCGTTCAGCGCCGTGTCGGCCCGTCGCCGGAGGTCGTCGATCACGCTCTGCTTGACGACGGTCGTGCCGAGCAGCACCCCGATGATCAAC
>JBHELE010000204.1:0-3159 GCA_046263235.1 Actinomycetota bacterium | reverse complement strand
GTTCGAGCCCGCTGCGGAGATCCTCAGGAGGTTCTCCACCAACACGGTCTCGCTCAGGGGAACCGCGCTTGATGGGGGAGAGGTGGTCTTGGCGGCCGGCATCGTCATGGCGGTTGCCGCGGCGGTGATGATGATCGTCCGAAGCGGCACCGCCCGCCGGGCGGTGGCCGTGGTCGCCATCGTGGCGGCGGTCGGCGGCGGCGGGATCGCGCTCCTGCACCTCCGTGGCGCCGATCACTTCGCCATCCGGGCGGTCCACCAGGTCGAGCGTGCCGAAGGACGGACGGCAGCCCTCGGGCGGTCGGATGCCGCGATCGAGCGGACCCTCGCGCGTCGGGACATCACGGCGTCACGGACGTTCGGGCCGGGGATCTTCCTGGCACTCGTCGGGGCGGTCATCGGACTGATCGGGGCGACGGCGGTCGCCATTGGTGGCTCCGGAACGGTCTCGCCGGCTGAGCCACGTCCGACGGACGAATCGCGGGTCGCCGCGAGGGGACCTGTCGGCTCGCAGCAGGCCGCCTGACCCGACAGCTAGGCGAAGACGCGTCTCGCGGCCGGGCCGATCCCAACGGATCGGCCCGGCCGCACCCCTCTGCGCACTCACCGGGTCGATGCCTCTTGCCGGGGACGGTTCGTCTCCGATCCGGCCGGACCACCCCGCCGAAGCGTTCCCGCTGGCCGGTAGGCGGGGATTCCCGCCGCCGTGGAAGGGAAACGGGGGCTGGCGGCGATGGCCGGACGGCGCGTCGGGGGCAAGCTGAGCTCACGACGACAGCGCAGACGAGTTGCCAGCGGGAGGCCCGCGATGCATCGAATCCAGGTCAAGAAGGGGCGGGGCAAGAGGGATCCGCGTCGGGAGGCGCGGCGCCTCGAGATCCTTCCCCTCGATCCCCGCGACCCCGCGATTCTCCGGGCAAAGGAGCTGCGTCGAGGCGGCGCCCACCCATGAGCCCCTTGGGCGGACATGCCGAGGGATTCTTGTTCGACCCATCAGGTGAGCAGGTGCCCTCACGGAAATGACGGGCGGCGGCCGAAAGCCCGGTCTGCCCCGGACTATGCTCCTGCCGAGGATGCAAGGCCACGGATCGGATTCGGGGGACACTCTCTCCACAGCGACTCGGGTGGTCATCGCCGAGGACGACGTTCTCCTTCGCGAGGGCCAGGCCAGCCTGCTGGAACGATCTGGGTACGAGGTGGTGGGCCGGGCGGGCGACGGCTCGCAGCTGCTGTCGATGGTCCGGGCGCTCAAGCCCGAGCTCGCGATCGTCGACATCCGGATGCCGCCCACCAACACCACCGAGGGGCTCGACGCCGCGCGCACGATCAGGTCCGAGTTTCCCGAGACCGGCATCCTGGTCCTCTCCGCGTACGTGGACGTCGAGCACGCCATGGAGCTCCTGGCGTCGGGTGAGCGCATCGGGTACCTGCTCAAGAGCAGGATCACCGACGTGAACGAGTTCCTCGACGCGGTCCAGCGGATCACCCGGGGCGGCTCCGTCGTCGACCCCGCGCTGGTGAAGGAGCTGGTTGGGGCCAGGAAGGCGAACGACCCGCTGTCGGCGCTGACCGAACGGGAGCACGAGGTCCTCGCGCTCATGGCGGAGGGCCGGTCGAACGCCGGGATCGCTCACCACCTGTGGGTGACCGAGGGGACCGTGGAGAAGCACGTGCGGAGCATCCTGACCAAGCTCAACCTGCCGGAGAGCGCGGAGGACCACCGCCGCGTGCTCGCGGTGGTCACCTACCTCGAGTCGCGCTGATCGGCCGGCTCAGGCGGTGCCGGCCCGCGGCAGCCGCCGGCGCTCCTGCTGTTCGATCCACGAGAGAAACTCGTTCACGTCACCCGATCGTTCGACGGAGACGAAGTCGTCCGCCCACTGCATGATCTCGTCATCGGTGAACCCGTCAGCCGTCAGTCGGGACCTCGCCTCGTCGGCAAGAAGGTGCGCCCCCTCGATGTGCGCTGTGTCGGGCTGGGCGGGGGCAATGCCGATCACGGCCGGCGAGACCGGAACCAGATCGTCGTCCGCAACTGCGGCGGCACGGTGGACAAGGCCCGAGCGGAGCACCACCTCCTCGATCGTGCCGTCGCGGTCCGCCACCAGTGCCTCGATGCGACCCGTCCGCCCGTCCCTCGCGGTGACTTCGGTGTCGTCGTGGATTTCGACCTCCTCGGGTGAGATTCGCTCCGTCGGGACCAGAATGGCGGTGCGTCGGTACCGGTCCGGAATCCTGTCGATGGGCTCCATCGTGGGAAGCCGAACGACCTCGGTCTCGATGTAGCTGTCGAGGCTGTCCGCGTCCGTGCAGCGCAGGTGCACCTGCCCTCCCGACGCGGACGCGATCATGCCGAACGGAACCAGTCGCGAGATGTGCGGTCGCCGCGGTTCCTTCACCACCACCTGCGTCAGGGTCCGCCTGGGCCAATCGACGATGAGCGCGTACGACGTGCCGATCAGGCGGTCCTCACACCAAACGTCTCCGCGAACGGGAATCTCCATCCGCTCCCACATCATCCTCATCGAGAACACTCCTCTCTCCGTTGATTGCGGCCTCACGCCGGCGGGCGCTGGGCGAGGAGGACCCGAACCGTCCGGCGCCCGGCGCCGGTGACCACGATCACGTCGGTGGACTGTCCCGGCGAGTACCGGGCCAGGGCCGAAGCCAGGTCCTGGGTGGAGCGAACCGTCGTCCCTCCGATCGCGACGATCAGCTCACCCGGCTTGAGCCCCGCCGACGAGGCGGGACTGCTCGGAAACACCCCTGTCACCAGCGCGCCCCGAGTCCCGGCCGCCAGTCCGAGCTGAGCGTCATCGACGTTCGAGCCGACGCTGACGGTCGAGATCCCGAGCCACGCCTGCCGGGCCGGCGGCTCGGTCAGGATCTCGCGGACGATCGGCAACGCCTCGTCGATGGCGATGGAGAACCCGATGTTCTGGGCCGTGCTGGCCTTCGCCGCCGCCGTGTTGATACCGACCACCTGGCCGAGCGAATCGACGAGGGGGCCGCCGGAGTTGCCCGGGTTGATCGCCGCGTCGGTCTGGATCAGCCCCCTGAGGCGCTGCGACGTGTCGCCGTTGCCCACCGGGATGCTGCGGTTCTCCGCCGACACGATTCCTTTGGTGACCGTGGGCACCAGCCCGAGTGGAAATCCCA
>JBHELE010000203.1:0-4668 GCA_046263235.1 Actinomycetota bacterium | reverse complement strand
GTTACGGACGTGCGCCTGACCGACGCGGTCGATGCCGCGACGGGGGCGCCCAGCGCGGCTTCGAAGGTCTTCCGCATCGGCGAGCCGGTGCATCTATGGCTCTCTTTCGAGGCCGGGGATGCCACGGGCTCGCTGACCGCGGTGTGGTTCCGAGACGATCGCAAGATAGCGAGGCTCCAGGCGCCGCTTCCCGACGCCGCCTCGCAGATGGTGTTCCCGCTGCCTGAGATCGCGGCGGACCAACCCGGCTCGTACAGGGTCGAGGTGCGGTCCTCCGGCGACGTCGTGGTGGCCGAGACCTTCGAGGTGACCGATGCATAGACCACGTTCTGCGACGCGTGCGCGCCGCCTGCTGCTCCTCGTTTCGATGACCGCGACCGCGGTTGCATTCCTCGCTCCGAACGCGCGGGCAGACTCGATGCTGTCCGTTACCAAGACCTCCACCGACGTCGACGCGGCACCTCTCCAGCCCGGCGATGTCATCGAGTACTCGATCCAGATCTCGAACGCCGGGCCCGATGCGGCCACCGGGGTGAACCTCACGGACGTCACGCCGTCGGGCACCACCTATGTGCCGGACTCGGCGACCATCAACGGCGGACCCCCCATCGCCGGCGCCTCCAACCCGTTCGAGGACGGTGAGGCGATCCCCGACATAGCGGCGACCCAATCCGCCACCGCGACCTTCCGCGTGACGGTCGACGCCACGGCTGCCGATGGAACGACGGTCGACAACACGGCCAGCGCCTACGCGGCGAACGACCCCAACGCGACACAGGCATCCCCGCAGACCTCGAGCACCAGCGACACCGTGGTGGCGCCGGTGTTGAGCGTGGAGAAGACCGCGGAGCCCGCCGAAGAGGTGGACCCCGGTGAGACCATCACCTACACGATCGTCGTGACCAACTCCGGCGGCGATGTCGCGGTCAACCCGGTGCTCAGGGACGACACGCCCGAGAACACCGAGTACGTCGCCAACTCGGCCACGATCGACGACGGCACCACGTTCGCCGATCCCTCGACGAACCCCTTCGCCGACCCGGGCCACGCGATGGAAGACCTCGCAGCGGGAGACTCCACCACGGCGACGTTCCAGGTGACGGCGAACTCGCCACTTCCGAACGGCACCGAGATCTCCAACACGGCCACCGTCGGCGCGGACAACCACGACGACGTTGCCGGCACGGCGGAGTCGACCGTGACCTCCACGCCTGGCCTCACTATGGCCAAGACTGCGTTCCCCGCGGAAGGCCAGAAGATCACGCCCGGCGCTGTGATCAACTACACGATCGTCGTTACCAACGCGGCGAATGCCACCGAGGCCGCCACCGAGGTGATGCTCACGGATCCGACGCCGGCCAACACGACTTACGTGCAGGGCTCGGCCAAGCTGGGCAACACGCCGATCGAGGGCGATGGGAATCCCCTCGCAGACGGGCACTCGCTGCCGGACCTCGCCCCCGGCGAATCCGCCTCGGTGACGTTCGACGTCAAGGTCGCCTCGCCTCTGGCCAAGGGCACCGTGATCTCCAACCTGGCGAAGCTGAACGCGAACAACCACCCTGAGGTCGCGGACGACGCGACCCACACGGTCGACTCTGCGCCGATCCTCAAGGTGGACGTGTCCGCCGACCCGCCCCTGCGCACCAAGGTGCCCGGCGGAAGGACGATCTCCTACGAGGTGAAGATCTCCAACGACCCGGCGGCTACCGACTCGCTGTCCGGCGTCGTCGTGACCGCGCCGACCCCGAAGGGGACCACCTTCGTGAGCGGCTCGCTGAAGGTCGACGGCACGGCTCCTTCGGCCGCGAACCGCTTCGCGACCGGAGTCGCCGCGGCAGCGGCCGCACCGAACCCGCTCTCATCCGGCTACGCCCTGGGGAACATCGCCCCGGGGGCCACGAGGATCGTCTCCTACGCGGTCCGCGTGAACGAGTCCGCCGACACGATCGAGGGAACCGTGACCGTTCAGGCCGCCAACGTGGCGGCGGTGATCACCACCACCGCCCACCGAGGCCCCGCGTACCGCGACGGCAGTGGCGGTGGCGGTGAGGGTGGCGGTGGCGGCGATGACGACGGGCTCGCCTTCGGGCCCAGCTCGGACGCGGCCGCCTCCGGTGGGGCCTCCGGAGAGCTGGCCTTCACCGGTCTCGACCTCGCCCGTCTGCTCACGCTCGCGATGACGCTCGTGCTCGTCGGCTGGACGCTGCTGGCGCGGGGCCGCTCGGCACAGCGGCGGCTCGCCACCGCGCGACTCGACGATGACGGCGCCGCGAACCCCGGCTTCCCCGCGTGGGACCGCTGGTCCGGCGCGTGGTTCTTCCCGAACCCCAAGAAGTAACTCCTCCCCTGTCAGCCCCTCGAAGGCTCAGGCCTTCGGGGGGCTGGTCCCCACCGGGAAGCGGTCGAAGAAGTCTCGGATCGCCTTGATCACGGCGTCCGGCTTCTCTACGAACATCATGTGGCCGGCGTTCTTCATCAGAACGCACTCGCCGTTCGGGACGGCTTCGGCGATCTCCCAGCCCGCCTCGGGGACCGCGACGCGGTCCCACTCCGCCGAGATGACGAGGACCGGCTTCTCCACCCGTGGCAGGGCGTCCTCCACCTCGATGCCGCCGTAGTCGCTGTTCGCGAAGGTCCGGAGCACGTCGGGTGACAGGTGCATCCTGGGGACCGCGGCGGCGAACTCCTGCATCGCCGGCCCCTCGGGGTCTGCGAAGTGGAACGGGAGCTGGTCGACAAGCAACCGGCGGAACCCGTCCACCGTATCCACGCTCGTTTCGGAGTCCCAGGCATCCGCCACCTGGTCGCGCAGGTGTTCGGGCTCGAACTCACGCAGGTTCCTCTCCGTGCGGTTGAGCCACCGGGCGCTGGGCATCGAGCCCATCAGCACGTAGTGCGACGCTCGGCCGCTGTCCACGGCGTTGCGCAGCGTGACGAACGAGCCGAACGAGTGGCCGAGTACGGCGTACGAGTCCAGGTAGAGGCTGCCCGCGAGCTCGTCGATGTCCGCGGCCATCCGCTCGAGGGACCACGTCTGCGGGTCGGCGAGGTCAGACCGCCCCTGGCTTCGCAGGTCCACGTAGATCAGCCGGAACGTCTCGGCGAGCGGGTCGAGCCACGGCCGGAACTGCGTGTGGTCGAGCCCGGGGCCTCCGTGGAGCACCAGTATCGGATGGCCCTCGCCCATCTCGAGGACCCAGAGCCTCGTGTCGGCCACGGCGACGTAGCGCCCTTCGGCAGGGTCGCCGATCAACCTTCTCCCCAACGGTCCCGGCCGGAGATGCGGATCCCCGCCCCCTTGATGCCGTAGCGCTTGTTGACGCGGATCAGGACGGCGGTGAGAGGCTCGAGGATGCGAGCCATCTCGAGCGGCCCGCAGTCGACCCAGCGCATCCCGGGGATGCGCTCGACCATCTCGCCCACGGCCGTCTTCGCCTGGGCGTCGTCGCCGCACAGCAGCGCGTCGCCCTCGACCTCGGCGGACAGGTCCGATAGAGGCTCCGCCCCCACCGAGTGGAGCCCGCTCACCAGCCGGACGCCGTCCGGAAGGAAGGAACGCGCCTGCTCGGCGGCGGACCCCTGCCAGGGGCGCAGCAGTTGTGTGGCACGCCCGCCCACGGCCGAGGCGAGCGGCGTAGTGGTGTCGCACACGATGACGCCCTCGGGCCACGTCTCCTTGAGCGAGCGGTAGGTATCGGCCTGCCCGGCATACGGGACGGTCACGAACACCAGGGCGGCACCGGAGACGGCCTGGGGGTTCTCTAGCCCCGATACCGGGGCCCCCGTACCCAGGACCTCCGTGACGCGGCCGGCGGCCTCCTCGGCTCGCTCCCGGGCACGTGAGCCGATCGTCACGCGGACGCCGGCGCCGGCGAGGCGGAGCGCCAGCCCGAAGCCCTCGTCACCCGTCCCGCCGACGATGGCGACGTCCACGGCCTCAGGGGCAGGGGTTGGCGCCCGAGGTGCCGACGCAGCTTCGGGCGTTCGAGAGCTGTAGCGAGAGCTCCTGGATCTCCGTGGGCGGCGGGTCGTTGGCGATGGAGTCGTCGCCCAGCAGGTTCCGGAGCTGATATGGGTCGTCCCGAAGGTCGTAGTACTCGCGGAAGTCCACGGTGAGGTTGTCGGCCGCGTAGTACTCCACGTACTGGACGTCCCGGGTTCGGATCGAGGCCCACGTCCCGATCGCGCCGGCGCCGCGGTCGGGGAAGTACTCGACGAAGATCCGATCACGGTCCCAGACGTCGAGAAGGGAGCGCCCGTCCGGCGGAACGAAGGGGTGCGCCGGAGTGCCCGTGGCGGCGAGGACCGTGGGCGCGATGTCCACCAGGCTAACGAGACGGTGATCGCTCGCTCCTGGCTTCAGGCGGCCCGGCCAGCGCGCGTAGAACGGCACGCTGATCGCCTCCGTGTAGGGGAGGCGCTTGTCCGTCATCCCGTGCTCCGCCCAGAAGTAGCCGTTGTCCGAGAGGAAGAGGACCAGGGTGCGCTTGAGCTCGCGGAGGTCGCCGAGAGCGGTCATCAGCCTGCCCACGAGCTCGTCTACAGCCATCAGGGTGCGGAGCTGGCCATCGCGTATCTGCTCGCCGCCTGTCCGGTCCGTCTCGGAGGCCCGGACGGCCGGGGGCTTATCTGACTTGTCCTCCTCCTCGACGGACGGGGCCGGTT
>JBHELE010000202.1:0-5961 GCA_046263235.1 Actinomycetota bacterium | reverse complement strand
ACGGAGAACGGGTTCTCGAAGCATCGGGTGGTTATAGAGACTTCCAGGCTCGTACCTGCTGAACCAGAGGTCGGTGCCGTCGGCCGTTGAATACGCCACGGTTGCGAAGTCGTCACGGGACGGTTGGCCCACCTCATCGGTTCCACCAGCGACGACGACGGTAGACCCATCGGGCGTGATGTCCACCGCGCGCAAAGAGTCGTGTCCTTACGCTGGGCTGTTGAACTGCCTGACCCATTGCTGCGTGGCCGACACAAGGGGCGACCACGCCAGATCCTGACAGGCGGGGGACCCCGAAAATCCCCCGGGTGGGCGATTGTTCGGCTGAGCTCGTCGCCGTAGCCTGACGCTCGCTCCGAGAACACGACCCCGCGGAGCGTTCCCCCTCCTCCGTGTCCCGGAGCACCACTGCCCCGTGGTTCTACCGCGAGCAGGTTCTTCCCCAACGATCCCGGCTCGGCCGGACGAAAGGGAAGCGAATGAGCTTGAGGCAGGACGAACGGGGACTGGGAGGCGTCGACGTTCCTCCGGCGCCCCACACGGGGAACGCCGTCGCCGTCGTCATCGAGATCGACGATCCCGGGCTCCACCAAGAGGTCCTGGATTTCGTGGGCCGGCATCCGGGCGTGGACGTCCAGGCGGCCGCCTTCGATCACGATCAGCGGCCCGTCGCCAGCGTGCGAGTGGTCTGTCCGATCTTCGCGGCGCACGTCGAACCTCATCCGCGGGACGAGGGGATCACGCTGATGGTTGCGCCCGAGCTGTCTGTCCCGGTGCTGCGAACGGCGATCCGGGCGGGGATCCGGGGGACATTCCTGTGGCCCGATGAGCGAGAGGACCTGCTGAAGACGCTGGTCCAATCCGCGGCGGCCATGACGAAGCAGGCGCCCTCGAGGGGGCGGGTGGTGGCCGTGGCGGGTGCTCGAGGCGGGGTCGGGGCGACCTTCGTCGCTGCCCACCTCACGGCGGCCTTCGCCGCCCGGGGCGATCGCGCCGCGCTCGTGGATGCCGACCCCATGCACTCCGACCTCACGGCCGCCTTGGGCGTGCTGCCGGAACATGGCGCCCGGACCATCGAGGATCTCCTGCCGGTCATCGAAGAGTTGTCTCCGGACCACCTCGAGGACGTGCTGTTTCGCCACCCGGGTGGGTTCTCGGTCCTTCTGGGCCCGGATGCTCCGAACCCCTCCATCCGGCCTGGGATCTGTCGAGGGATCGTCGCGTTGCTGGCCCTGGCCTACGACCCGGTGGTCGTCCATCTTTCGCGTCCGGGAGACCCGTCGGCCCGCGACGTCGCCGACGTCGCGGACACGGTGGCTCTGGTCGCGTCGCTCGACCTCCTGTCGGTGTATGGGGCGCGGAGGGCGTTCGAGTCGCTTGGTCTGGGTGTGTCGACTCGTTCGGTCTTTCTCGTGATGAACCGTCCCGGCCGGTCGCCGCTCGGCTCCAAGGACGTCGAGCAGGTCCTCGGGATGCGTCCGACGTTGACGATCAGGCCGGATCCCCGCGTGGGGCGGGCGCAACAGCGGGGGCGCCTCCTCCCGCCCGGCACGCGTGGAGCGGCCAGGGATGTCAAGCGGCTGGCGGCGTTGGTCGCGCCGCCACTCGGCAACGTGACGGCGTCGGGGGCATGACGCGGATGGCTGCGAACGGCGACGGCGCCTCGACCCGATTCGCGGGGGGCGGACTTTCCACGATCGATCCGGACCGGGTGAAGAGGTTGGTGCGCTCGCGCCTGCTGCGAGAGGCGCGACGGGAGCTCGACCGCTTGGACGGTCCCGCCGGACGCCTCCGGGTGCGACAGGAGGTGATTGCGGTCCTGCGCGAGGAGCGGGCCATCCTGCCCGCCGGCGTGATGACCGACGTGGTCAATCAGGTATCGGACGAAGTCGTCGGCCTCGGACCCATCGAGCGCCTGCTCAAGGACCCGGAGGTCAGCGAGGTCATGGTCAACGGGGCCGACGACGTGTTCGTGGAGCGAAAGGGGCGGGTCGAGAGGGTGCGGGGCCTGTTGTTTGAGGGGGAGGAGCAGGTGCTGCATCTGATCGAACGGATCGTGTCCCCGCTGGGCCTTCGGGTCGACGAGTCGTCACCGTTTGTGGACGCCCGACTACCGGATGGCTCCCGGGTGAACGCGATCATCCGGCCCCTTTCGCTCTGCGGCCCCGTGGTCACCGTTCGAAAGTTCTCGCTCCGGCCGCTCGGTCCCGATGACCTCGTTCGCCTCGGGACGATCACGGAGCCGATGGTCTCGTTCCTCGCCTCGAGCGTCCGAGCCCGTTCGAACATCATCGTGTCCGGCGGGACGGGAACCGGGAAGACCACGCTGTTGGGGGTGCTCTCCGCGTTCATCCCGCCACGCGAACGGCTCATCACGATCGAGGACGCCGCGGAGCTCAGGCTTCCCCAGCCGCACGTGGTCTCGCTGGAGGCCCGGCCGCCGAACGTCGAAGGCGCGGGCGAGGTCACCGTCCGCGCGCTGGTGCGGAACGCCCTGCGGATGCGCCCCGATCGAATCATTGTCGGCGAGGTCCGCGGCGGCGAGGCGCTCGACATGCTCCAGGCGATGAACACGGGCCACGAGGGCTCCATGTCCACCGCACATGCGAACTCCCCGCGCGACGTGCTCACTCGTCTCGAGACGATGGCGCTGATGTCGGACGTGGATCTGCCCATGACCCACGTTCGTGACCAGATCGCCAGCGCCGTGGATTTGATCGTGCACATGACCCGGCTCCCCGATGGCCGGCGCGCCGTGGCGCGAATCTCGGCTGTTGAAGGGATCCGCCGTGGCGAGATCATCCTCGAGGACGTGTTCGTGTGGAAGCGCACCCCAGGTCCCGGGTTCGAGGCGACGCCGAAGCTTGCCGCGCTGCTCGAGTTGCTCGCTCAACGAGACGAGCGCGCCGATCCGCGCGTGTTCCGCGGAATGATCACGACGAACCCGGCGCACGCGAGCAACGGCAATGGATCGGGGTCGCACGGCTCCGGTTCCCCTTCGATCAGGCCACACCCTCCGATCTCGTTGCGACCCGTCCGGCCCGCCGAGGACCGGATCGACCCCGGCGCGTGGCCCGGTTCGCTTCGGCGCCTCGGCTCGATCCTCGAATAGGGCCTCCGTGGATTTCGTTGTTGGCTCGCTGGTCCTCGGGACGTTGGCGTCGATCGCGGCGGCGCGACGCCGTGCACGCGCCGAGCGGATCCTCGTCGCGGTCTGGCCGGAGGCGCGCCGGCGCCCCGTCGAGCCCCACCCGGTGGCGCTGTCCTGGTGGGAACGCCAATGGCAGTGGGTGGCCGGCCTCGCCGCCTCGGCGGGGGGCACGGTCCTGGGGATCCGCCTCCTGGGGCCCCTCGGGCTGATGTTCGCCATGACCGGACTCGCCGTGCCTTTCGGATTGGACCGGCGGCGCCGTCGCAAGGAGCAGGAATCGATGGAGCGGCAGTTGGGAGACCTTGCCGCAACCATCGCCCTGGGCGTTCGGAGCGGGCTCTCCATCCCGCAGAGCCTGGACCTGGCCGCGGAGGAGGCGGAGCCACCGCTCTCCCCGCTGCTCGAGCGCATGCTCGCCGAGCGACGGATCGGCGCCGACCTGGGGTCGTCCCTCACCACGCTGGCCGAGGGGATCGGAACCGACGATGCGAGGCTCCTCGTCCTGATCCTGCTTACGCACGCCCGCACCGGCGGAAACCTCGCGGCGGCCTTGCAGGAGGTGGCGGTGACGATCCGTCACCGCGTGGAGGCCCGTCGAGAGCTTCGAGCGCTCACGGCGCAGGGGCGAATCTCCGGGGCCATCCTCGGGGCGCTCCCGATCGGGTTCTTCGTCGTGCTGGCGGCAACCTCGGGGAACGAGCTCGCCTCCGTGTATCGCTCCGGCCCCGGCATTGCCATGGTCGTCGCCGGGTTGGCGCTCGAGGTGGTGGCCTACCTCTGGATCCGACACCTCCTGCGAATCGAGGCGTGAGGGACGACGGCGTGGATCCAGCCGGCGTGCTCGGAGGGGGAGCGGTCCTGCTCGTCTCGGCAGCCCTCGCCGCCCGGCGCGACCGAGCGGTGACGCGCATCGTCGAGGCATGGGCCGGAGAGCCTGAATCGGACGCGCATCCCAGGGTGCCCTCGGTCCTCGGGGCGATCGGGAGGACACGAGTGGCGCGTTGGGCCGCCCGCGGTGACCGCCTTCGCCGCTCACTTACCCTCGCCGGCGCTCCATGGTCGCAGTCCGAGGTCGGCGCTCTCAAGGTCGTTGCGGCGCTCGGGGGTGCGAGCGTCGGTTGGCTCGTATTCGGCGGATCGCCGCTCGCCGCAGTGGGATGTGGGACGGCCGCGTTCTTCGTTCCGGACCTGATGACGGCCCGGCGAGCCGGACGTCGCCAGCGAGGCATCGAGCTGCGGGTTCCGGATCTCGTCGAGATACTGGTGGCGACGGCCGAAGCAGGGCTTGCCCCGGCCGTCGCGCTCACTCGTGCTCCCGCCGTCCTCCACGGGCCGCTCGCGGAGGAGATCGAGACGGTGTCCCGAGAGATCGAGCTCGGGGTCCCATGGCGGACGGCGCTCCTTCACCTGGTGGAGCGAACGGACGTGCCTTCGCTCCGGCGAATGGTCGCGGCGCTCACACGTTCGAGCCGTCTCGGCAGCAGCGTTCGCGCCACCCTTCGAAGCGTCGCCGAGGACCTCAGATCGGCGCGGCGTGTCCGGGCCGAGGAGCTGGCCAGGCGTGCTCCCGTGAAGATGCTGTTCCCCCTGGTGTTCCTGATCCTTCCCGCGTTCCTCCTCCTCACGGTGGGGCCGGCCGTGCTGGCCACGATCCGGTCCTTGCAGTCGGGCGGATGAACAGGGAAAGGAGGTGATACGCCATGCTGTGGCTCTCGCTGCGTTTCGGCACGTGGGTCCACTCGGCGTCGGTGCGGCTGCGTGCCCTGCAACGCCGGGAAGAAGGGCAGGCCAGCGCGGAGTACGCGCTAGTGATCCTGGCCGCTGCCGCGGTCGCGTTGGTGCTGATCGCGTGGGCTCAGTCGACGGGCAAGCTGACGCAGTTCTTCGACAGCGTGATCGACGACCTCATCAACAGCGCTCCGTAACACGAGCAAGGCAATCGAGGAGGGCGAGAGGGGAGCGGGCCTCGGCGGCCGTCGAGTTCGCCCTGGTGCTCCCGCTCGTCCTCCTCATGGCCGTCGCCCTCGTCCAGGTCGGCCTGTTGGTGAAGGACCAGTTGGTCGTCGCGGGGGCCGCCCGGGCGGGGGCTCGTCAGGGCGCCGTCTCGACCGACGACGACGAAGTGCGGCAGGCCGCCGTGCAGGCGGCGGCCAGCCTCGATGAGACGCGACTCGACGTTGTCGTGGACCGCCAGGGTGGCGCCGGCGCACCGGTCGTGGTCACGGTGAGGTACGACGTCCCGCCCGTGTTGCCCTGGGTCACGTGGTTGTTTCCGGCGCAGATCGAACTCTCGTCGGCGGTGACGTTTCGTCAAGAGGTCGAATGAGCATCGCTCGGTCCCGACCGCGGCACCGCCTCGAGCGAGGTTCGGTGAGCGTCGTCGCCGCCGGGGTGCTGTTCCTGACCGGCATCCTCGCGCTGGTCTGCATCGACCTCCTTCGTACGGTGCAGGCGCAGTCGCTGGCCCAGGCCGCAGGCGACGCGGCCGCCCTGGCGGCGGCGCAGGAGATAGCGATCCCATCCGGCTCGTGGTCGCCGACCGACGCGGCCCGGTCGTACGCCGAACGAAACGGCGCGACGTTGCTGTCATGTCAATGCGAGGTGGGCGGCAAGGACGCCGTCGTCCGCGTGCAGGTGCACGTTCGTCTCCTCATCGTCGGCCCGGATCGGACGACCGATGCGTGGGCCCGTGCCGTGGTGGGACCCGACGCGGCGGCGCCCTGAGCGGTCGGACGCATCGGCCTCCGATACAGTTCTTCCACCAGATCCATCTCTCTCGAGGAGGAACGCGTGCGCCCGCGCCCTCATCG
>JBHELE010000201.1:0-4191 GCA_046263235.1 Actinomycetota bacterium | reverse complement strand
CCTTCACCCCGACCTCGAAGCTGGACCTGAACGGGACGACCTGATGGCCGGCGGGGACGCCGCCACCCTTCGATGCGACGGCGACGTCCTGCCACGCGATCTCGACGTAGTCGGCGAGCGTCCTCGCCGCGCGCTCCATCTGCGCGTACTCGCGGTGCGAGAACTCCTGGCGCAGGTGGGGAGGATGGGCGTACGTCTTGGTTACGACCTGGCCCCCGTTGAGATCGTGTGCCTCAGCCGTTCCCGTGTCGTTCTGGGAGAAGAGCGTCACGCCGCCGATCTCGCGGTCGATGATCCGGTACATCGTGTTCACGTACTCGCCCGTCAGGAGGTCGTTGCCGTCGAGGTTCTCGGGATGGTTCCCCCATATCACCCAGGTAGCCAAGGGCTGCGGGTCCTGCGGCTCGGAGACGTCGTCGAAGCGGACCACCGCCAGGTCCCGGTCGGTCTCCCAGCGGGGATAACCCGCGGGGGAGTTGTCGTCCGCCGTCGTCGGCCCGTACGAGTGCTTCTTGAACCACGACGCCCCGAGCGGGCTGTCGTCGACCGTGAACGGGATCGTGGCGGCCCCCATCCGCACCGGCACCAGGGAACGCGAGGCCTGGATCACCGCGTCGGCCATCTTCTGGGCGATGTGCTCGAAGAACCTGATGTCGAACACGTCCTGGAAGGCCCACACGCCCCAGGACGGGGTCGAGTAGTACGGCGAGGAGTGGCTGTGCGACACCGAGATCGTGAGGTTCTCGGGTGTGATGCGGGTTGCGCTGGACGGGTTCGCGGCGTCGTGCTGCGCCAGGATCCCGGCGACGCGTCGGTTCAGGAGGTCCTGCGGGATGTAGAGGTCGTTGCTTACCAGCGCGAAGCGCTGCCCGTCCGTCCCCTCGACCACCAGCGCCCGCACGGATTCCCGGCCCTGGATGCCGTAGGAAGCGGTGCGGCGGGTCTGGTGATGGTAGGGGTCGACGCCGTGATCACCGACGGAGGTGCCGTCGCTCGCGTACTGCCCTGCCGAGGCCCCCACGTGCCAGGTGGAGTCCACTACCGCCGCGCCGGCCCTGACCGTGGCGGCCTGGGCGGACACGGGCTCCGCCCCGACCGGAGCCGAGGAGAGGCCGCCGGCGAGGAGGAGGATGAGCGTGGGCTGGGCCGTTCTTCGCATGGTCCCTCGGGTGCCGAGATGGCCGGATGGCCTGCCTAACTGATTCGCCGAGCGCCCTAGCAACTCCTTCCGACCCCCGCATGGGCGGGGCTACCATGGTGTCCTCATGGACCTCATGCTCAAGATCGCCGGCGAGATCGGGACCAAGTCCGCCCCGACCCGCCGCAGGTTCCTACGCGTGCTCGCTTCGAACGCCAGGGCTGCCCTGCGCCGCGCGGGGCTGCGGGGCGCCGTAGAGCCCCGGTGGAGCCGGGTGTTCGTCCGCACGAACGAGCCGGCCGCCGCGTCTGCCCTGACGCGCGTCTTCGGCGTCCACTCGATCTTCGAGACGGTCCCCGTGCGGTTCGACTCCCTGGAGGACCTGGTCGGACGGGCGACACCGCTGCTCCAGCCGGTCGTTCGGGGCCGGACCTTCGCCCTTCGGGTCCGGCGAAGGGGAGAGCACGCATTCCGCTCCCGCGACGTGGCCGTGGCTCTCGGCGACTCCCTCCGTCCGTCCTCGGCAGGTGTGGACCTCGGCCATCCAGAGGTCGAGCTGCCGATCGAGATCGCTGGCGACGTCGCCCACCTCCTCCTCGAGGGGAGATCCGGGCCCGGCGGCCTTCCCGTTGGGGTGGGAGGGCGCGCCCTCGCCCTGTTCTCGGGCGGCTTCGACTCTCCCGTGGCCACATGGATGGCGATGCGCCGGGGGATGGCGGTGGATCTCCTGGTCTGCGACCTGGGAGGCTGCGGACAGGTGGACGCGGCGCTTGAAGTTGCTCGGGAGCTGGCGATGACCTGGGCGCCGGGGGTGGAGCCGCGGGCGCACGTGGTGGACCTGGCGCCCGTGGTAGGCGCGCTTCGCGCGCGGGTCGATCCAGGGATCCGCCAGGTGGTTCTCAAGCGAGCCATGTACCGCGCCGGAACCTTGCTTGGGGAGCGCCTGGGGGCGGATGGATTGATCACCGGCGAGGCGCTGGGCCAGGTCTCGACGCAGACGATCCGGAACCTGTCGGTGGCCGAGGACGCGGCGGGCCTGCCGGTCGTCAGACCTTTGATAGGCATGGACAAGGAAGAGATCATCGCCAGGGCCCGGCAGATCGGTACGCACGACGCCTCGGCTCGCGTCCAGGAGCACTGCAACATAGCCACGGGACGCGTGGAGACCGCCGCGCGTCTCCACGCGGTGGTCGGCGCCGAAGGCCGGCTGGACGAGTCCTTCGTCGCTGCCGCCGTCGAGCGGGCCGTCGCCGTCGACCTGACCACGTGGGCCCCCGGGCCTGCCCCCGAGCACGTCGTCGAGGAGGTCCCTCGTGACGCGGTGGTGGTCGACGTGCGTGAAGCGCACGAAGGGCCGCCGGTAGGCGACGTTCGTCTGTCGTTCTCGGGGGTTCAGGAATGGAGCTCCGGTCTGGAGCTCTCGAAGAGGTATCTGTTCGTCTGCTCGAACGGCAGCAGGTCGGAGATCGTGGCGCATGAGCTCCGGCTCCGAGGGATCGACGCCTACAGCCTCGCCGGAGGCATCCCTCGTCTGCCCACCCGCGCCGCCTAGGCGGGCGGCCTGTTCAGGCGGTCCAGCAGCTGCAGCGTGGTCTCCAGCGCCATGTCGCCGAAGCACGCGTCGATCGAGTACGCGTCCTCGTACTCGACCACTCCGCCGACGAACCCCAGCACCTGCCTGCCGGCGTGGTCGGTCTCGAACGACTGCATGATGTATCCGAGCCCGTCGTTCACGAGCGCCAGGGACAGGGTCACCCCGCCGGGGTTCTTCTCCTCGATCGTGTTCGAGTAGTTCGAGAAGATCTCGCCGGGGGCTCCGGTGATCACGAGAGGCCCGATACGAGCCGCGGACACCGAGGTCCTCACCGTGACGGAGGAAGCCGAGCGGCAGGGCTTGTTGGCGCCCTTGCCTGCGGTCACCGACGAGGGCGTCTGCTGGAACGGCCGGTCGAAAAACCCCGGGAGGCCCAGAGCGGCCAGCCCCGAGTTCGTCACGGGCTGATCCCAAAAAGCCTGCGCTGCACGGACGTCGGTATCGCTGAGGATGGTCCCGCCGCCGGGAGGTGGCACCAGGTTCGCCAGGCCGCCGCCCAGCTCGACCTTGTTCCCGCGGGGCGAGACGTTACCCAGGCCGGTCTGGAAGAACAGCCCGACCCCGCCGAACCGTTCCTCGACCCGGGCGTCGAAAACGCCGGGGAAGTCGGCGTCGGCGACACCGGTGCTCTCGTCCGCCGTGACCGGGTGCGCCGGGAAGGCGCCCACGGTGGCGATCGCCCTCGGCGCGGGCGAGCCCGCGGTGGCGGAGTCGATGATGCGGAACCAGGACAGCGCGTTGTCCTCCGCGGAGCGGTAGAAGTCCCGGCGCTCCGAGTTGTACGGCCGCGCGAACTCCTCGCCGACCTCCAGCACGCCCGGCCGCATCGAGGCGACCGACTCGCGGACGGCCTGCCTGATCGCGTCCGCCACCTGGTCGAAGTACCACTCGGGTACCCCGCCCCACCCGCCGATGAAGTCGGGGGACGTGTGGCTGTGCGTGGAGGCGAAGAGGAACCCGTCGTCCTTGATCTTCAGCTCCTTGCCGAGCTCCTTGGCCAGGTCGTAGAAGCCACAGCCGTCGCACAGCAGGTCGTACTCGCCGAAGTAGTACGCCCCGTCGATGATCGTCAGAACGACGGTGTCCTTCCCGTCACCGATGGCCACCGACCGCACCCACAGGCCGTATGGGTCCGTCCACTTCGTGATGGGGTTCATCGGGCCGATGCCGTAACCGCCCATGTACAGGCAGTTCGGCTTCTCGGGCCAGCGCACCCGGAAGTCCGGAACGTGTGACGCGTTGGGAGGCGCGTCCTCGTCGAGGGTCGCGCAACCCTCCTTCTCCCAGACCCCGTCGTAGTCCTCGGGCCGCGGCTCGATCGAGACCTTCGAGGCTCCTGCCAGGACCTGCCCGGGGAGGGGTTCGAGCGGCGGATTCCCCTCGAGGATCCCCGCCGCCTGCGCGGGGAGGGATCCCGGAGCCTTCTGGGCGTCCTCCAGGCGGCTGGCCAGTGCCGGGG
>JBHELE010000200.1:0-7992 GCA_046263235.1 Actinomycetota bacterium | reverse complement strand
CCCCTCATGGCCGGCCAGCGAGAGCAGATGCGCGCGCTCTTTCGACAGCCTCGCGTTCGTCGCCACCACGACCAAGGTCGTATTGAGAGGACCCATAGCCGGCGGCGTCTCCTCCGCAGGCCAGGCCCCGCCCAACCCCTGCTCCGGAGACGCCGCCGGCCCACCTTCGTCCCCCCCCGGTCTCGGCCCGGCGAGCACGCTGCCGTCGTCGTTCAGGATCGAGCCGAGGGCGTTGACCGCGGCCAGCGCTCCGACCACGAGATCCCCGTCACGGACCGATGACGTTCCGACGCCACCTTTGACCGCGCGTTCGATCCCTTCCGCCTTCGCCACGGTCGCCCCCGTCCCGGCACCGACGCTCCCCTCGACAACCCTCTCCGACGCCCCGGCGCACGCGCGATGGCCGGAATCGGGGCCGGGACGCGCCGCGGGATCACGCACCTCCAGGTCGAACAGCACCGCGGCCGGCACGATCGGGACGACGCCGGCGGTGGTCCGGAAGCCGATGGACCGCTCCGCCAGATAGCGCATGACCCCATCGGCGGCGGCAAGGCCGAACGCGCTCCCGCCCGTGAGCAGGACGGCGTTCACCTCCTGCACCAGCGTTCCGGGTCGAAGGAGGTCGGTCTCGCGTGTGCCGGGAGCACCCCCTCGAACCTCGCCCGATCCGACGGTGCCGGCCGGGCACAGCACGACCGTGCAGCCCGTCCCGCCCTCCCGGTCCGTGTCGTGGCCGACCCGCAGGCCGGCGACGTCGGTGATCGACCCGGTCATGTGGAGACGATCTCGGGGGCGGGCGCGAACGCGCCGGCGAGAAACTCCTCGACCACTCGGTTGAACTCGTCGGGATGCTCGAGCATCGCGCAGTGCCCCACGTCGCGGAACACGATCATCCGGGCGTCGGGAAGGCGGCGTTTGAGCGCGAGTGCCGACGACGGAGGGGTCAGGCGGTCGACATCGCCGACCAGAACCAGGGAGGGAACTCGAACGTTCGACAGCGCTTCGCCGAGGTCCATCTCGAACATGCTCGTGATGAGCTCGGTCCACACGTCGAGAGGGACCTGACCGGAGAGCCGCACGACATGATCGATGATCGAGGGCGACGCCGTGGACCCGAAGTTCGAGAGCCGGGCGATGGGGAACGCCAGGTCGGCCTGTCCGCGAAAGACCGACGAACGAATGCGGTACCCGCGGAGGCTGTTCGCGGTGATTCGGCGGGCCACGGGGAGCAAGACCTGACTGGCCCGCACCCCCAGGTTCCCGATGATCGCCTTGAGGACATCGGCGGCCGCCGTATTCGCGAAGACGGCCCCGCGGACGCGGGTGCCGAACTCCTCGGGGAACATCTCGGCCAGCGAGGCGATTGCCATCCCGCCCATGCTGTGGCCGATCAGCGCCGCCGGCGGGCCCTCGACCGTGGCGTCGAGGACTCGCTTCAGGTCCTGACCGAGCGCCTGGATCGAATAGCCACCCTCCCCGGCTCGCCCGATTCGGCCGTGGCTGCGATGGTCGTACAGCACGCACCCGTACCGCTTGGAGAGTTCCTTCCACTGGTAGTGCCATGCCGTCATGTCCAGCGTGAACGCGTGGCAGAACACCAGCGTCCGGACCGGTTCGACGGTCGACTCGGTCGGACCGATCTCGGTCAGCGTGATCTCGGTCCCGTCGAACGAACGGATCATCCGTGTGGGGCCGGGTCGTTCGGCGAGGTCGTCGTGGCGGGCCCGGTCTGGCATCGCCCGGGCCCTTCGGACCAGGATGCGCTCCGCGGCCACGGCGGCGGTGACGGCAGCGCCGACGCCGAGCCCCGTCAACGCCAGCGCCCGGCGACGACCCGGTCTGTTCGGAATGGGGTCCGTCACGCCCCCACGTACTCCCGCGGAACGCGGTCGCTGATCCCGCACACCACCTCGTAGTTGATGGTCGTCATCCACCGGGCGAGGTCCTCTGCCGTGATCTCGTCGTGGCCCTGGCGGCCGATCAGCACGACCTCGTCGCCGGGATCGACGGCGTCGTCACCGCAGTCGACCATCACCTGATCCATGCACACCGTCCCGGCGACCGGATAGCGGCGCCCACGGATGAGGACCCGTCCGGCCTCGGAGAGTGCCCGAGGGTATCCATCCGCGTAGCCGACCGGGAGCGTGGCGATCGTCGACTCCCGGCGAAGTCGATAGCGGAGGCCATAGGAGATTCCCTCGCCGGCGGCGACCCGCTTCACCATGGCCACCTCCGTTCGCCAGGACAGGGCGGAGCGAAGGTCGGCCCCCTCGCCGAGCTCCGGTCCCGGAGGGAGCCCATACATCGCGATGCCGAGACGAACCATATCGAGGTGGGTGTCCGGGGCCCCCATGATCGCGGCGCTGTTCGCCACGTGGCGGTACCGGGGGGTGAGCCCGGCGTCGGCCAGCTCCGTCGCCGTCCGGAGGAAGCGGTCGAACTGCGCGCGGACGAACGGATCGGCGGGCTGGTCCGCCTTGGCGAAATGCGTCCACAGTCCCTCGAACTCGAGCCCCGCCCCGACGACCGCTTGCACGAACTCCCGTGCTCGCGCGGGGTCCAGCCCGACCCGGTGCATGCCAGTGTCCAGTTTCACGTGCACGCCGACGCGCGACCCTGCGGCCCTCGCCGCCGACGCGAGCGCGGCGAGCCCTCCGTCCGTGTAGACCGACGGCGTCAGCCCAGCCGCCAGGGCCTGCGTCTCCGATCCCGGTGGCAGCTCGGTCAGGACCAGGGTCGGCTCGCCGATCCCGGCCTCCCGCAGGCGGAGGCCCTCCTCGACCAGGGCCACTCCGAGCCAGGTGGCCCCGGAGTCAACGGCAGCGCGGGCCGTGGGGACGTCGCCGTGGCCGTAGCCGTTCGCCTTGACCACCGCCATGACGTCGGCCGACGGGGGCGCCAGGGCCCGAACGTTGTGACGGATCGCGTCGAGGTCGACGACGGCCACGGTGGGCCGGTGGCGCGTCCGTACGGTCGAGACGGCCGGAGTCCTCATCGTTCCTGCACGATCTCGGTCGCCGCGGCGGGGAGGCGAGCCATCACGTCCGAAGCGATCACGCCGGGGCCGATCTCCCGCGCGGCGATCCGGCCCGCCAGCCCATGGACGAACGCGCCGGCGGCCGCGGCATCCGCTGGGCCCATGCCGCCTGCAAGGAACGCTCCGATCGTCCCCGTCAACACGTCGCCGGTTCCGGCGGTGGCGAGGAACGGGCCGCCCGTCGGGCTCACCACGGCGCGGCCGTCGGGGTCGGCGACCACCGTCCGCGAGCCCTTCAGCACCACGACGCAATCGAACTCGGTGGCGGCCTTCCTGGCCAGCGCGACCCGGTCTGCCGCCACGTCGGCTGCCGGGACGCCCGTCAGGCGGGCGAACTCGCCGGCGTGGGGCGTGATGACGGCAGTCGCCCGGCGGCGCGCCAGATGGCCGCCGTGGCCGGCGAACGCGTTGAGCGCGTCCGCGTCGACGATCAGCGGGGCCGGCGCCTCCGCCACCGTGCGCCGGACGAGGTCGATCGTCGAGGGATGAGTCGTCAGCCCCGGGCCGAGCGCCACGGCGTCGACGTCGTCCAGGCGGCCCCGCAGCACGCTCCACGCGGAGTCGGCAACGGTACCTTCCTCCGTCTCGTCGAGTGGCACGAAGGTCGCTTCGGTGATCAGGCCCTCCACGATCGGCAACACCGACCGCGGAACCGCCACCGTCACCAGGCCGGCGCCGGCCCGGTAGGCCGCCTGAGCGACGAGCGCCGCGGCGCCGGTCATCGCCCGCGATCCGGCCAGCACCAGGACCACTCCGGCCGACCGCTTATGGGTCTCGTCCTGACGGCGAGGAAGCAATCGTGCCACGTCGGCCCGTTCCAACAGCCACAGCTGCGACGTCACCAGGTCGGCCGGGAATCCGATGTCGACGACGTGCGGAATGCCTGCGTGCGCCGCACCGGGGAAGAAGACGACGCCGGGCTTCGGCGCGCCAAACGTGACCGTGGCGTCCGCCATGACGGCCACGTCACGGACGGAACCGCTGTCGCCCTCCACACCCGAGGGGATGTCGACGGCAACGACCGGGACGTCCGCGTCGTTGATCGCCTCGATGGCCCGTCGGTGCACGCCTTCCGGGCTCCCCCGAAATCCCGTTCCGAAGATGCCGTCGATCACGACGTCGGCGCGGTGAATTTCTCGCCGGGCCGTCGACGGCTCGAATGGCCGAACCCGGCCGCCCGCGCCCTCGAAGCGTCGAAGGTTGGTGGCGGCGTCGTCGCGGAACGCCGCGGGGTCGGTCACAAGGACCGCCGTCACCCGAGCCCCCCACCGTTCCAGGTAGCGACCCGCCACCAGAGCGTCGCCGCCGTTGTTTCCCTTCCCGCATACCACGGCCGCTCGGCGACCGTACGTCCCGCCCAGGACCTCGGACACGACCCGCGCCACGGCGCGCCCCGCGTTCTCCATGAGCCGATCCACGGTCACGCCGCGATCACGGCTGCGGCGGTCGAGCTCCGCGCTCTCCCCCGACGTCAGGATCGGGATCATCGCGCCGCCCCCATCGACCGCCTCAATGCCGGATGGCCACGCAGAAGGCCGCGGCCATCCGGCGCTCGTGCGTCAGCGCCACCATGACCTCCGACACGCCCAAGGCGTCGGCGCGCGCCCGCGACGACCCCTCCAGGACCAGCCGAGGGGCGCCCGAAGCCGCCCGATCCACCCGAACGTCGTGCCATCGCATGTTGCGGATCCCACCGAGCGCCTTGCGGCACGCCTCCCGGGCGCCCCACCGGGCGGCGTAGCTCTCGGCGGGGTTCGCCTGGCGCTCGCAGTATTCGATCTCCTTTGGCGTGAACACGCGCCGGACGAAGGTCGTTCGGCGCTTCAGGATGCGGGCCACCCGCTCGACGTCGACGAGATCGACCCCGAGGCCCACCACCTCCACGACCTACTCCACGGTGACGCTCTTCGCCAGGTTTCGCGGTTGATCCACGTCGCACCCTCGAAGCTTCGCGACGTGATAGGCGAACAGCTGAAGCGGCACGGACACGACCACCGGCGCCAGGAGCTCTGGCGTCTCGGGGACGTGCACGACGTGATCGGCCAGCGAGGCGATGTCGTCATCTCCCTCGGTCGCCAGCGCGATCACCTCGGCCCCGCGCGCCTTCACCTCCTGGATGTTGGAGATCATCTTGGGATATACGTGGCACCTCGTGGCCACGGCGACCACGAGCGAACCCGCGTCGATGAGCGCGATGGGACCGTGCTTCAGGTCCCCGGCCGGATAGCCCTCCGCGTGGATATAGGAGATCTCCTTCAGCTTCAGCGCGCCCTCCAGGGCCGCCGGATATCCGGTGTGTCGGCCGATGAAGTAAGCATGTTCCACGCCGCGGAACCGCGCCGCCAACTGCTTGATCCGATCCTCGAGCTGGAGGGCTCGCCGTACTCGCTCGGGGAGCGCGCGAAGGAGCCGGACCTGTTCGGAGATCTCCTCCGGATACATCGTGCCTCGCACCTGCGCCAGGTACAGGGCCAGAAGATGCAGGCCGGCCATCTGCGTGAGGAATGTCTTCGTCGCTGCCACGGCCCGCTCGGGTCCGGCATGGGTGTAGAGGACGCCGTCGGACTCGCGAGCGATCGACGACGCCACGGTGTTCGTGATGGCGAGCACGCGCGATTGCTGAGCCCGAGCGTGGCGGATCGCCTCGAGGGTGTCGATCGTCTCGCCCGACTGGGAGATCCCGATGGTGAGCGTGTTGCCGTCCAGAACGGGGTCTCGATACCGAAACTCGCTGGCGATCTCGATCTCCACAGGAATCCTGGCCCAGTGCTCGATGGCGTACTTCGCCACCAGCCCGGCGTGGAACGCCGTCCCGCAGGCCACCACGAACACCTTGTCCACGAGCTCCAGGTGCGCCTCGGACAGATGTAGTTCGTCGAGCGTCAGCCATCCCCGGTCGTTGATCCGCCCGGCCAGGGTGTCGCGGACCGCGGCGGGTTGCTCGTGGATCTCCTTCAGCATGAAATCCGGGAAGCTGGCCTTCTCGGCCGTGGCCACGTCGCCCTCCCATCGCCGGGGAACGATGTCGACGTCGTCTCCATCGAGGTCAGTGATCCGAACGGAGCCGGGGGTGATCTCCGCCATCTGACCCTCCTCCAACGGAACGTACGTCCGGGTCCGCTCCAGCAGCGCCGGGACGTCCGAGGCCAGCAGGCTCTCCCCCTCACCGATCCCGACGATGAGCGGCGAGGACACCTTCACCCCGATCAGCGTCTCGGGGTGATCGGCCGCTGAGACGACCAGCGCATAGGCCCCGCTCAGCTGGCGAACCGTCGCCCGGATCGCCTGCGCCAGGTCCCCGTCGTACGCGTCCTCGATGAGGTGGGCCACGACCTCCGTGTCGGTGTCCGACGCGAGCTTGTGCCCGGCCTTCGCCAGGCGATCCCGAAGCGCCTGGTAGTTCTCGATGATCCCGTTGTGGATGACCGCGATCCGGCCCGAGCAATCGAGGTGGGGATGCGCATTGTGATCCGTGGGCGGCCCATGCGTGGCCCATCTAGTGTGCCCGATCCCGGTCGTGCCGGTGAGGCGCGTCGCTCCATCGAGCGCCGCCTCCAGCTCGGAGAGCTTCCCGGCCCGCTTGACCACGCTGAGGCCACCGTCGACCACGGCGACGCCAGCCGAGTCATAGCCGCGGTATTCGAGCCGCCGCAGCCCCTCCATGACGATGGGCAAGGCCTGTTCGGGCCCGACGTATCCGACGATGCCACACATGAGAGGTCAATGGTACCCCGGAGGTTGTCGCGCCAGACCGAGGTTCAGCTCGGCGTTCGAGCTCCCAGAGCCCCCACGACGGCTGCCGCGATGGCGTCGGCGTGCCGGTCGGCGTCCTCCCGCCGTGCCGCCTCCACCATGACCCGCACGACCGCTTCCGTTCCGGACGGCCGCACGAGGACACGGCCGTTCTCACCGAGGTCCTCCTCCGCTCCGCGCACGGCCACCCACACCGCGTCGGCGCGCTCCACGGCTGCCGGCTCCGGCACGGGGACGTTTCGAAGCACCTGCGGGAAGCGGGGCATCGACCCCGCCAGGTCGGCGACGGTGCGGCCGGTCCGGGCGGCGAGGGTCAGGAACTGGACCGCGGTGAGGATGCCGTCTCCGGTCGTGGCGTGGTGGAGGAAGATGACGTGCCCGGATTGCTCGCCTCCCAGCACGGCGCCGACTCGGCGCATCTCTTCCAGGACGTAGCGGTCCCCGACCTTGGTCTCGGCAACGGAGACGCCTGCCTCCGTCATTCGCCGCTTCAGGCCGAGGTTCGCCATGACCGTCGTGACGATGACGTCACCGTCCAGTCGTCCCCGCTCCCGGAAGTCGAGCGCCGCCGCCGCGAGGACCTGGTCTCCGTCCACGATCTCGCCCCTGTGATCCGCGAACATGGCCCGGTCGGCGTCGCCGTCATGGGCGACACCCGAATCCGCGCCGGCGTCGCGAACGGCGTCGGCGAGTACCTCGGGATGCGTCGCCCCGCACTGCTCGTTGATGTTCCACCCGTCGGGTGCGGCATGGATCGCGACGACGTCCGCGCCCAGGCGAGTCAGGGCGGCGGGAGCCAGTCGAAACGCTCCGCCGTTCGCGCAATCGAGGACCACGCGCATCCCGTGCAGGGAGCCCTCCGCGCTCGCCACGAGATGACGGAGGTACCGTTCGTCGGCGTCCTCCTCCGCGGTGACGCGCCCCAGGGCCCTTCCGTCGGGATGCGGACCGCCGCCGTCGCGGATGACAGCCTCCACCGCGTCTTCGACGTCGTCGGGCAGCTTGTAGCCGCTGGAACCGAAGACCTTGATCCCGTTGTACTCGGCGGAGTTGTGCGAGGCCGAGATGACCACGCCCGCCTGTGCTCCGAGATCGTTCGTGAGGTACGCCACCGCGGGCGTCGTGGTGATCCCGAGCTTGACGACATCCCCGCCGGCCGAGCACACGCCCGCCGTGAGCGCCGCCTCCAGGAACTCCCCCGA
>JBHELE010000199.1:0-4199 GCA_046263235.1 Actinomycetota bacterium | reverse complement strand
GGCTGATACCTTGTGCTCGGTCCTGCGGACGGCGGGCGGTCCGTTGGGCCGACGGCGGCTTGGTTCGAAGCGCGGGCTCGTCGGACGGAGGGAAAAGGCGTTATCGGGTCGGGGGCGCCGACCACTGCCGTCGGCGCTCGCTGACGAGGAGACGCCCGAAATTCAGTCCGGGGAAGTGACCGGCGCTGAGAACGGCTGACGGTTCCTGTTGCAGTTCGTCGACGACACGTCCACGGGTTCGTCGGGCCAGGACCGGGTCGACGTCCCAGATGGTGTTCCATTCCGGTTCGAGCAGCTGCACAGGCGAGTGGACCACGTCGCCGAGGAGGATCGCCCGATCCTCGGTGTCCGAGATGACGATGACGGTCGACCCCGGCGTGTGGCCCGGCGCCGCAACCAGGCTGATCGCGGGTGGCGCTGGCGAGTGGTCGAACGTCTCCAGTTGGTGCTGACAGGGGTCGAGCCGCTGGTACGACGGGGGGTCGTTGCGCCGGACGACGAAATGGTCGAGATCGGCGGCCGAGCAGCGCAGCGTGGCGTTCGGGAACTGCGCCACTCCGCCGATGGACGCCCAGCCGACGTGGTCGATGTGCAGATGGGTGAACAGCACGTCGGTCACGTCGGCTCGACCGACGCCGAGTTCTTCGAGGGAGACGAGGAACCGGCCGGTACGGATTCCTCCGACGACGCCTGGGCCGTATCCGGCGTCGACAAGGATGACCCGGTCGTGGCCTCGGAGGAGGAACCCGCCGAGCGCCCACGGCAGCTGGCCGCTGGCGTCCTGGAACGCCTGATGGGCGTGCCACTGTTGCGGCGGAGTCTCCGGGAACGAGCTCAGAGGGTCCATCGTTCCTTCACCGTCGATCACCGGGTCGATCCGATATCCGCCGACGTCCACCGGCCCTCCCGCACTCCATCCCGACGACAGTTGGTACCCTGGCACCCCGCCGACCTATCCGACGGATGTCCGTGGGAGAGCGCGCTGGCGCGCGCCCCACTCCCGGATGTCGCCCCCTCAGCGAGGGGCTCAGGACCCGGGAAGTTGGCATGCCCCGAGTCCTCAGCAAGTTCACAGGAGACGCCGTCACCGCGATGTGCCGCCGGGCTGGCTCCGCTCGGGACGCGCCGGCGTCCCGGGCATGACCGGCCCGCACCTCAGCGGAAATGTTCGCCCGGGCGACGTGACGCCCACCTTCCGGCAGCCGGCGTGGCTGGTGGCGACCCTGGACGCCGGGAGAAAGTCCATCGCCGTGGCGACTCTGTTACCGGCGCCGGGTGTCGGTGGCGGCCGATCATCGTCTGAGGACCCCACCAGCAACGGGCGGTGGCGCCGGCGCGCCCCGACACGGTTGCTACCGTTCGTATACCGAAACGTGGGTTCTGCTCTCGGGAGTGAACGGTGCACCGCTCCAGTTCTCCCGCCGCTCAACCAGCCGCAGGGACCCCAGCTGGGCCATGAGGTCCAGCTCGGCCGGCCAGGCGTAGCGGTGGTTGGCGGGATAGAGCCGGACGGAGCCGTGGCGCAACACCACCTGCGTCGTCCGCATGATCTGCCGGACGGGATCGAGTTCGGCCACCTCGACGGAGACGACATCGGACCTCAGGATCCGTGGCCGGACCGCTCGGTTCTGGTGGAAGGCAGTGAGGTCCGGCAGCCAGGCCTCGACGACGAAGCGGCCGCCGGGGCGGAGGTGCCGGGCGGCGTTGGCGAAGCACCGGACCTGCGCCTCCTGATCGGGGAGCGCGAAGATGGTGTTGACGGCAAGCACGACCAGGGCGAAGTCGCGGCCGGCATCGACTCGGGAAAAGTCCCCCAAGATCACGGGGATGCGATCGCCTCCCGGCTTCTCCTGAAGCTTCGTCATCATTTCGACGGAGGCGTCGACGCCTCGCACTTCGAGCCCGCGCTCCAGGAGGGGAAGCGCGAGGCGGCCGGTGCCTATTCCGAACTCGAGGACCGGGCCACCGTCGGCCAGCTCAGCCAGTCGCTCCACGGCGGCCTTGCTATCGAACGAGTCGGAGTAGAGGTCGTCGTAGTCGTCAGCGATGACGGCCCCGTAACGAGTCGGATCGAAATCGGTCACCGCCGAAGCCTACGCCGCGACGACGTTCATGCCGGCGGCTCCGTGGGTTCCCGGAGGTGCACGGCTTCGGCCGCACGGCGACGGGCACCGCGCCTGGTACGGCCGGAGCGGGGAAGGCTGCAGACGGCTGGTCGGGAGCCCGCACGCCACCGGCTGCCCGATCCGGGCACTCCAACAAGGGCATCCCGCAGCCCGCCGCTCCGCGGTCGTTTCCGCTTGTGGATCGGCTGCAGACTTAGTCCGGTCGGCCTTCTCCCGAGATGGACGAGCCGCCCAGAAGCGGTTTGAGCCGATCGAACTCCTCCTGGTCAGGGGCGACGTAGTCGACGGTGGATGCCCTCCGTCGCAACGCATCGATGAGGAGAGCGGTCGCGTGGCGGGCCGGCGGAGCGTGCGAACTGAGAAGAACGGTCGGTTCGAGGTTGGCGACGGCGTCGACGGTGGCACCGAACCGCTCGGGGTCGACGAGCGCCGTCCACGGATGATTGACGCCATTGAAGGTGACCAGCCCGGCCACCAGGTCATCGTCCGGTACGGCGCGGCTGTCGTCGATCACATCGGGAAGGTACGTTCCGAACGCGTCGGCCGTGAACGCGGCGCCGCTGACCGCATCGTGCAGGCCGACCGTGCCGGGGGCGTCGTAGACGGGGGGTCGCACCACGGTGAGCGGCCGAGGCGTGTCGGGCACCCGGCAACCTGGATTGACCACCCGCACCCGTTCGAGCGGTGCGGTCGTCCGCTCGAGCAGCTTGCTGAGCGTCACATAGTTGGTGACGAGCCGCGCCTGCGGCGCGGCGCCGAGGATGGGACCAAGGTTTCCGGCATGATCCGCATCCTCGTGCGTCAGGAAGACCATCACGAGCTCCGAGGGACGGACGAGCGACCACAGCACCTCCATGAACTCGTCCCGGTCGGCGGACAGGCCGGTGTCGATCAGGATGGGCGGATTCTCCCGGAGCAGGAACGCGTTGACGGGCAGAACCCCGTGTCCCGGGGCGGTTTGCGTGGACGCCAGCACCCACACGTCGTCGATGACAGGAGCGGGGATGATCACCGACTCACCCCGCCGTCGAGCCGGGGAACCACCCCTTGCCGCTCGCCTCCGGCTTCGGGGAGGCGCCCCAACCGCGGGCCGGAGGAACGACCGGCCGCCCGCGTCACTGACCGGTCCCTTCGATCCTCCGAACCGCCCGCTTCGGGGCGAACACCGGGTCGACGTCCCACACGAGTGTTCCCCTCTTCCAGGACGAGCCGGACCGGATCATGAACGACGTGGCCGAGGCGCAAGCAGCATTGACTTCACCGGAGCTCACCATAATCGGGTGGCCGGCGTCTGCAGTGGCCCCGGCGGCGCCGGAAACTCCGAGGAGAACCGCAGGTCACCTGCCGGGAAGCGACGGGGCGTGTAAGCGAACGGCTCACGAAGCATCGTCCCTCAGCGGCGACGCCGGGCAAGCACCCGCTAACGAGGTGCCCTTGCCGCCTGGTCCTCGGGTCTCCCCGATCTGTACCGAACTGATCCGGTAGAAGAACCGATAGAACGTCGCGCTCCGGGGTGCTGCGGGAGCACGTCGCCCGCACACTCAGTCTTCGGGTGACCGCCCGGCGAACGGGACTTGGAGCGGGCGTCGAGCAGGCGAGGCGAGGCGCTGGCTTCGCGGTGCACATCCGTGAGCCGATACGGCAACGGGCATCCGCTTCATCGACATCGGCACCGACACCGTCTGGAGGCGGGCGAGGTCGTGGGGGGCACCGTCGCGGTGCGGGAGACGAGGGGGCAGCCGGGGCCGTGACCCGCCTCGTCGACATGCGCGGGTGGCTGGCCGGGGCGTGGACCCGACGCGCCTCGCTCAACCGGGACGGCGCACGTGCCGGTTGGCGGAGGATGCCGGGGGATTCCGCTTGATATTGGAGCGGCGTGTTAGGACGCCGTTAGGTCGGCGGCAACGGATCTGTCGCTTCTACCTTTCTTTCTCAGCGGTTGACCGTGCCGTGGCACCCGAGCGTCCGAACCCCGGCCACCGAGATGCCCTTCACCTCGTCGCAGATGATGTTCGCCCATGACGTCCCCTGGGGTGGTGGGGTTTGAGGGCTGGTAGGGGGTCCACCACGTAG
>JBHELE010000198.1:0-7005 GCA_046263235.1 Actinomycetota bacterium | reverse complement strand
CCCGCGCCGGCGCGGCTGCGGGGCCTACGAATACCTACCGCTCAGTAACAAATGTCCAGGGGACTGTATGCCCGGCCCCGGGGGGCGTCAATCCGCCGGTCTCCGCGTCGTCGGACGGCTCGCGTCAGTCGGCCGTGACCGTCTCTGCCCACTGCAGGTACCGGCCATCGACGAACGAGGACGGCACCGCGGTGAGCTCCGGCGTCTCGTAGGGGTGCCGTTCTCGAAGGAACGTCGCGAGGCGCTCGATCCGGTCGCCGGGCACCTTGAACAGGCACAGGAACTCCGATGCTTCCTGCACCTCGCCGTTCCACCGGTACACGCTGGTGATCGGACCGATGATCTGGGCACAGGCGGCGGCCCTCGCGTCGACGGCGGCGTGAGCCATTGTCAGGGCGTCGTCCTTCGACTCGAAGGTGGTGAACAGTTGGACGAGCTCATCCATCCGGCGGCGTCCTCCACATGGGCGTGCGGGGAAGGTCGAAGTAGCACGGACGGTCATCATCCTTCAGCGAGGCGAAGGCCCACGCCACCCATCGCCCCCCTGCCCGAAGGGGGGACGGGAGGTTCGCTTCCGCGAAGAAACCGACGTCCAGCGTCTCGAGCGGATGGGCCGTGAGGTCTCCGCCGACCATCTCGCATCGGAACACGATGCTGTAGAACGGGATGATCGCTCCGATCCGGAGGCCGTCCACCACCGCCACGACGGCCCGGGGGACGACCTCGATCCCCGTCTCCTCCTGAACTTCCTTGACGGCGACCTCGGACGGCGAGTAGCCGACGTCGGCCCAACCGACCGGGTAGAACCACTCGCCGGTGTCGGCCCGCTGGGTCAGCAGGAGTTCACCGCGCTCGTTGCCGACCACCGCGCCGACCGCTGTCTTGGGCGTGACGTAGCCCTCGATCCCCGCCCCGACGCTCTGGATCCAGCCGCGGAAGTTCTCGTCGGCCTGGCCCTCCTCCAACGCCGCGGCGCGGATGTCGGCGGCGACCCGAAGGACCTCCTCGAACCGCTCCCGCTCGTACAGGTTCTGGGTGAACCCCAGGCCGGTTCGCGCCGTCGCGGCGAGCGCCTCCGCCCACCGCAGGAGCTCCGCTGGGCTCGTCAGCGCCGCACCGCCACCGAGACCGGAAACGACACGACCGACGCCCTACAGCCCGGCGAAGGCCTCGTCGATGAGGGCCTGCTGCTCGCGATCGTGGACGGTGGCGCTTCCCGCGGCGGGACTGGCGCTCTCGACCCGGCTGACGTGCCGGAACGCGACGCCCTCGGGGAGACGGAACGAATGGAGCTGGGCGTGGATGAACTCGTACGCCCCCATGTTCTGGGGCTCCTCCTGGATCCAACGGAGCTCCGTCGCCCGGGGGTATCGCCGAACCAGCTCGAGGATCTGATCGCGCGGGAACGGATAGAGCTGTTCCACCCGAACGATCGCCACGCCACCGATCTCGTCCTTCGATCGTCGGGCCTGCAGCTCGTAGTACACCTTGCCCGAGCACGCCAGGACCCGTCGGACGGAACCGGGATCGGGTGAGGCCGGGTCTCCGAGCGTCTCCATAAAATGCCCGGCCGTGAGGTCGCCCGTCGTGCTGCGCGCGGCCGGCAGCCTGAGCAGCGATTTCGGCGTGAACACGATCAGCGGCTTTCTGACGTCCCGGTGGATCTGCCGGCGCAGCAGGTGGAAGTACTGCGCCGGGGTCGACGGCACGGCGACCTGGATATTGTCCTCCGCAGCGAGTTGGAGAAATCGCTCCAGGCGGGCGCTGGAGTGCTCCGGTCCCTGCCCTTCGAAGCCGTGGGGCAACAGCAGCACCAGCCCGCTGGTCTGCCCCCACTTGTCCTCCGCGGACGCGATGAACTGGTCGACGACCACCTGCGCCTCGTTGATGAAGTCGCCGAACTGACCCTCCCACAGAACCAGCCAGTCTTTCGCCACGACGGAGAACCCGTAGTCGAACCCCAGCGCGGCGAACTCGTTGAGCGGGCTGTCGTAGACCAGGAACCGGGCCTGGTCCGGAGACAGGTTCGACAGGACGTAGTGCCGCTCCTCCGTGTCGTAGTCGTACAGCACCGCGTGGCGCTGACTGAACGTGCCGCGGCGCGAGTCCTGTCCCGCCAGCCGGACCGGCGATCCTTCCAGCACCAGCGACCCGAACGCCAGGGCCTCTGCCGCCGACCAGTCCACGGCGTCCTTGTCCAGCATGTCCCGGCGTCGCTCCAGCTGGCGGGCCAGCTTCGGATGTGGCGTGAAGCCCTCGGGCCACGACGTGATGGCCTCGACGACCCGGACCAGCGTCTCCCGCGGGACTCCGGTCTCGACGGGAGGAACGACCCCGACCGGTTCCGGCTTTCGCTCCTCGACCGTCGCCGGTGGTGGGGCACTGTCCTTGGTCTCGTCGAAGGCCTGCTCCAGACGCTTGCGGTAGTCCTCGAGCGCCGCCTCGGCCTCTTCCACGGTGATGTCGCCCCGGTTGACCAGCCGCTCCATATACAGCTTCCGCACCGAGCGGTGGCCGTCAATGGCCCGGTACATGAGGGGCTGGGTGTAGCTCGGATCGTCGCCCTCGTTGTGGCCGTAACGCCGGTAACAGACCATGTCGATGACCACGTCCTTGCGAAACCGCCGCCGGAACGCATACGCGAGGCGGGTCACCCACAGGCACGCCTCGGGGTCGTCGCCGTTCACGTGGAAGATGGGGGCCTGCACGATCTTCGCCACGTCCGTCGCGTAGATGCTGGAGCGTCCGTGCACGGGCGGCGTGGTGAACCCGAGCTGGTTGTTCACGATCACGTGGATCGTCCCCCCGGTCGTGTAGCCGGAGAGCTGGCTCATCCCGAGCGTCTCGGCCACGACCCCCTCGCCGGCGAAGGCCGCGTCCCCATGAAGGAGGATGGGGAGGAACTTGGTTCGTTCCTCGTCGGCCTCCATGTCCTGGTACGCCCGGGTCATCCCCTCGACCACGGGGTCGACCGCCTCCAGGTGGCTCGGGTTCGAGGCCAGCTCGACCGTGACGGTCTGCCCGTCGCGCGTGGTGAACTTGCCGGTCATCCCGACGTGGTACTTCACGTCGCCCGAGCCCTGGACCGACTCCGGGTCCACGTCGCCCTCGAACTCGCGGAAGATGCGGCCGTAGCCCTTCCCCACTACGTTCGTCAGGACGTTCAGCCGACCGCGGTGGGCCATCCCCATGACCACCCGTTCGGCCCCGTCGCGTCCGGCCTCCTCCAGCAGGGCATCGAGGAGCGGGATGAGGCTCTCCGCGCCCTCGAGGCTGAATCGCTTGTGTCCAACGTACTTCGAGTGGAGGAACCGCTCGAACGACTCGGCGGCGTTGAGCCGCTCCAGGATGTAGTGCTTGTCGTCCTGCGTCATCGACCGGTCGACGCCTTCGACGCGCTCCTGGACCCATCGCTTCTGGTCGGCCTCCTGGATGTGCATGAACTCGATGCCCACCGTCTGGCAGTAGGCGTCCCTCAGGAAGTCGAGGATGTCGCGGAGGCTCCGTTCGCCCCGGACCCCGGCGAGGTCGTCGACGAAGAACTCCCGCTCGAGATCCCACACCGACAACCCATGGAACGCCGGGTCGAGCTCCGGGTGGGCCAGCACCTTCTTCGTCTGGAGAGGGTCGAGGTTGGCGAGCAGATGCCCCCGCACCCGGTACATGTTGACGAGGCGAAGCACGCCGGGCTGTTTCTCCTGGTGCTCCTCGCTCGCGTGGCCCTCCAGCTCGGTGCCCCGGTCGGGGGCCCACTTCACCGGCTCGTACGGAATCCGCAGGCTGGCGAAGATGCCTTCGAAGAACCCATCCTCTCCCCGCAGCAGACCCTCGATACGGGCGAGGAATTCCCCGCTCTCCGCGCCCTGGATGACGCGGTGGTCGTACGTGCTGGTGATGCCGACGACCTTTCCCACCCCGAGCTCCGCGAGCGTCTCGGGCGCCGTTCCCTGGAACTCGCTCGGATAGTCGATACGGCCGGTCGCCACGATGAGCCCCTGCCCCCGCATGAGGCGTGGCACCGAGAGCTGGGTTCCGATCGTCCCCGGGTTCGAGAGCGTGACGTTGGTGCCCGCGAAGTCGTCCGGGCTCAGCTTGTTCGACCGGACCTTCCTGATGATGTCCTCGTACGCCCCCCAGAATTGCGCGAAGTCGAGCTCGTTGGCGCGCTTGATGTTCGGGACGAGCAGGGTGCGGGTACCGTCCTCGCGCTCCACGTCGACGGCCAGGCCGAGGTTGATGGTCTCGGCGGTCGCGACATGCGGCTTGCCGTCCACATCGACATAGCTCTTCTTCATCGCGGGGACGGCTTCCAGGGCGTTGACGATCGCCCATCCGATGATGTGCGTGAAGCTGACCTTCCCCCCCGTGGAAACAGCCAGGAAGCGGTTGATGATCCGGCGGTTCTCCTCGAGCAGCTTCGCCGGGATGAACCGGAACGACGTCGCCGTCGGGATCTCGAGCGACTGCGCCATGTTCTGCGCGATCCGTGCCTGCGCGCCCTTGAGGGGCGTGGCCTCGGCCGGCGCTGACTCGGCGGCGGGCGCCGGCGTCGCGGCCGGAGCTTGGCGTGGAGCTGGGGTGGCCTGCGGAGGCGGGGGCGGCGGCGGAGCAGGGGTTGGCTGGGCACTGGCCTGCGGAGCGGGCGGTTGCGTGTCGGCCGAAGGCGGGGGCGGCGGCGGAGCAAGGGTTGGGTGGGGACTGGCCTGCGGAGCCGCCGCCCCCGCCTCTTGGGCGGGGCCGCGCCCGTCACCTTCGGCCAGCTTGGGCGTGAACCCTTCGAAGAACTCCTTCCAGCTCTCCCCGACGGAGTCCGGGTCGTCGCGGTAGCGGCGGTACAGCTCGTCGATCAGCCACATGTTCGGCCCGAGGGCCGACGGATCGACCTGACCCGCGTCGACATCCTGATGGTCGCTCATCGTTCGGCCGCCTGCTGCGCCTCCCCGCACAATCTAGTCCACCTCCATGATGCGACGCGGACACCGAATACCCGGCCGCCGGTGTGACTCAGGCGCGCTCGAGGGCCTCCCGCATGTATGCCACCGTCTCGCGCAGCCCGTCCTCGAGATGTGTCCACGGCTTCCACCCGAGCTCGACGGCGGCCAGGCCGTTCTCCAGAGCGTTTCGAAGGGGTTCCCCCGGCGGAAGCGGCCCGCGGCCCGGCGCACCGCGGAAACCGGTGATCCCGGCGAGCAGCCGGTACACCATGTTCACGCTGGTCTCGAGGCCCGTGCCGATGTTCAGCAGCTGACCGGATCCGCGATCGCTCGCGAGAGAGAGCGCGTGCACGGCGTCGTCGACGAACACGTAGTCCCTGGTCTGGTTCCCGTCGCCGAAGATCGTGGGTGCCTCCCCCGCCAGCATCTTCCGGGCGAACGTCGCGATGACGCCACCCTCACCGTCGGTCGCCTGGCGCGGGCCGTACACGTTCGCCAGCGCGAGCGCCGTGTAATCCACTCGCCGATAGCGTGAGTAGAACGCCAGATAATCCTCGGCCACCTTCTTCGACACTCCGTGGGGCGAGGTGGGCCGGGATCCCTTACGAGCCGTCTCCTTGATCGGGATCTTGCGCTGCTCGCCGTAGATCGACCCCCCGGAGGAGGCGAACACGACCTTTCGAACGCCCGCGTGGCCCGCGCCCTCCAGGAGGTTCAACAGCCCCATCACGTTGACCGCAGCGTCGCCGAGGGGATCGCCGACCGACCGGCCGGGCGAACCGTGAGCGGCGAGGTGCATCACCACGTCCGGTCGGTGTCGCTCCAGGATCGTCCGGATGCCCTCCGCGCGGATGTCCATCGTGTAGAACGTGAAGGTCCCGCCGTAGCTCCGCGACTCGACCAGGTTGGCGATGCGACCCTGGGAGAGGTCGTCGAGGCCGACCACGCGCTTCCCCTCGGCCAGCAAGCGATCGCACAGGTGCGATCCGATGAACCCCGCAGCCCCCGTGACCAGGACGGTCGTCATCGTGGGGGCAGGGTAGCGTGCCGGCCGTGAGCGGTCGACGATGGGCGGTGAGCGTTCCGCACGGCCCGGCCGGGTGGGGTGCGACCGCCCCAGATTTCGGCCGTAAGTCCATTGCCAACCACGGCGGGACATGACAACATCCCGCGGTCGGAGGGAAATCGGGAGGTTTCGGACGATCTAGCTGCGCCCCGTCAGCACCGAGGACTGAGTTTCTCCACAACGCAGTACGTCGTTTGAGCGCCATTGGCGGGTCCTTCGTGTCCTGACGCGCGCCGAAAGGGCTCGCCTCGTGCTTGCGTTGTTCCACTGCAATGGTCGATCCAACCGCGCCCCGCTGTGGGTCGGAGTCGCCGTCACGCTGGCGCTGTGCTTGACGGGCGTCGACGCAGTGCACGGCGCGGCGCCGGCGAAAGCCGAAACCTCTCAGCCCTCCACGTCGACCAGCTACTACCTCAGGACGACGCGCCCCAAGGCGCTCGACGCCATGGGATGCCGGTTCGGCCGGGGCGTGCATGCCGGCAAGCAGCCGACCGACGCGCTGGTCGTCATGGCCTTCGGCCGGCCGAGACGGAAATGGGGCATCCACGGCGCGTCCCTGTTCGGCGTTCGGTTCGCCTCCGTCTCCACCATCCGCGACGCCGGGGTCGCGTTCGCGGGTGGCTTTCACCGATGCGTCCGGCACGGCCAGCACTCGGTTCGGATCGTCCTCGGCACGAGCAACTTCGGCCCGGGCGTCTCCTATCGCCACGGCCAGGCGTGGGCGGAGATGGTGAACCAGGCGAACGAGCGGATCGCCAAACGCGGGTGGGAGGAGAGGATCGAGTTCGCCGGCGGGAACGACATCGAGCTGACGTGGAACGGGCCGAAGAGGACACGGGCGTGGGTCCGCGGGTACGACTCCGTGAACCGATGGCCGTACTACGACTTCGGCGACGCCGCCGGGTGTCCACCCTACGGACGGTGCGCGGGGGCGTGGACTCTGGAGGACGTGTGGTATGTCGCGTGGGGAGCGCCGCCGGCCATCCCGTTGCCCGAGATCTACAC
>JBHELE010000197.1:0-9926 GCA_046263235.1 Actinomycetota bacterium | reverse complement strand
ACGTCGGGCTTGTCCATCTGGCCCAGGAACTGGCGGGCGTAGGCCGACAGCGACTCCACGTAGCGGCGCTGGCCCTCGGCGTAGATGGTGTCGAAGGCCAGGGACGACTTCCCCGACCCGGACAGGCCGGTGAAGACGATGAGCTTGTCGCGGGGCAGCTCCAGGGAGATGTTCTTGAGGTTGTGCTCCCGGGCACCCCGAATCACAAGCGTGTCACTCACTGGCCCTCACAATATCGGCCGCACGGCACCGGCCACTCAGACCAGAGCCTTGAGCTCCCTCTTCAAGTCCGATATCTCGTCCCGCAGACGGGCGGCATACTCGAAGCGCAGCTCGGCGGCGGCCTGGTGCATTTCCTCCTCGAGCGTCCGCACCAGGCGGCTCAGCTCCTCCCTGGGGAGCTCGGCGAAGTCGCTGCGGTCGCGGGCCCGGGACCTGCGCCCCGAGCCGGGTACGGGGGCCGTCTCGGTCGGCTGCAGGTACTCGAGGATGTCGGTCACCGCCTTGCGGATGGTCTGAGGGTCGATGCCGTGCTCGGCGTTGTAGACCTGCTGGAGCTGGCGGCGCCGCTGAGTCTCCGAGATGGCCCTGGTCATGGAGTCGGTGACCTGATCGGCGTACATGATCACCTGGCCGTCCACGTTGCGGGCGGCTCGCCCGATGGTCTGGATGAGCGAGGTCTCGCTGCGGAGGAATCCCTCCTTATCCGCATCCAGGATGGCCACCAGGGACACCTCCGGAAGGTCCAGCCCTTCCCGCAACAGGTTGATGCCCACCAGCACGTCGAACTCCCCGAGCCGGAGGTCCCGGATGATCTCGATCCGCTGGACCGTGTCCACCTCCGAGTGCAGATACCGAACCCGCAACCCCATCTCGATGAGGTAGTCGGTGAGGTCCTCGGCCATCTTCTTGGTCAGCGTGGTCACCAGCACGCGCTGCCCCGCTTCGACCCGTCGGCGGATCTCCTCGATGAGGTCGTCGACCTGTCCCCTGGTCGGACGGACCTCGACCTCCGGATCGATCAACCCCGTGGGGCGAACGATCTGCTCGACCACCTGCGACGAGACCCTGATCTCGTACGCGCTGGGCGTGGCCGACATGAACACGACCTGCTGCACCCGCTCGGTGAACTCATCGAACATGAGCGGCCGGTTATCCATGGCCGACGGAAGCCGAAAGCCGTACTCGACCAGGGTTCGCTTTCGCGACATGTCGCCCTCGTACATGCCATGGAGCTGGGGCACCGTGACGTGGGACTCGTCGATCACGCACAGCCAGTCGTCGCGGAAATAGTCCAGCAACGTGTAGGGCGCCGACCCCGGGGCCCGCTGGTCGAGATGCCGGGAGTAGTTCTCGATGCCGGAGCAGAACCCGACCTCCCGGAGCATCTCCAGGTCGTAGTTCGTGCGCATCCGCAGGCGTTGTGCCTCCAGCAGCTTGTTGTGGCCCTCCAGCTCCGACAGACGTTCGTTGAGCTCCTCCTCGATCGTCTCGACGGCCCGGCGGAGGCGGTCCTGCGACGTCACGTAGTGAGTCGCCGGGTACACCCAGACCTCGTCCATCTCGCCCAGGACCTCACCGGTCAGCAGATCCATGCGAACGATCCGTTCGACCTCGTCGCCCCACAGCTCGATGTGGACGCCGCTCTCCTCGTAGGCCGGATGAACCTCGATGGTGTCCCCGCGGACGCGGAATCGTCCCCTGGCGAGCTCTCCCGTGGTCCGCTGGTACTGGATGTCGACGAGCCGCTGTACGGCCCAGTCCCGGTCGACCGGCACGCCCTTGTGGACGCGCAGAACCTGGCCCATGTACTCCTCCGGCGTCCCCAGGCCGTAGATGCACGACACGCTGGCCACGATGATCACGTCGCGGCGCGACAGCAGGGCCGACGTCGCGGAGTGGCGGAGCCGCTCGATCTCGTCGTTGATCGAGGAGTCCTTCTCGATGTACGTGTCGGTCTGGGGCACGTACGCCTCGGGCTGGTAGTAGTCGTAGTAGGAGACGAAATACTCGACGGCGTTCTCCGGGAAGAACTCCCGGAACTCGTTAGCGAGCTGAGCGGCGAGCGATTTGTTCGGGGCGATCACCAGCGTGGGCTTCTGGACCTTCGCGATGACGTTGGCGATCGTGAACGTCTTTCCGGTGCCGGTGACCCCGAGCAGCGTTTGATACGGATCGCCGCGCCGCGTCCCCCCGGCCAGCGCGTCGATGGCGGCGGGCTGGTCGCCGGCTGGTTCGAACTCGGAGACGACCTTGAACCTCCCCACGCGGCCGATTCTAGGCCGGGGGTCGTCTGGAGCCGGTCTCACCGTCCACCTGACCGCCGGTCCAGGTCATGGTTGGGCTCCAAGAGCTTCGGCTGTCGATCTCGTGGCGAACGAGCGCCCGCTCACGCCGAACGGGTTCGCGATCGACCCAGGAGCCGCCACGCGGTAGGGAGCACGACGGCGGCCAGCAACAGCTTCAGGACATCTCCGATGACGAACGGGTACAGGCCGAGCTGGAGGGCGTCGCAGCCGGCGCCCGTCGAGAAGTTGCACGTGGCGTTGGGATCGATCAGGGGCACGTCGATGGCGGCGGCGAGCCACGCGACACCGACGCCGTACACCACGAGCTCGCCGAGGAACATGGCGCCGATGGCGCTGCGAAGCGAGCGGTCCCATCCCCGACTGGACAGCCAGCCGACGAGCGCCGCGGCCAGGACGAACCCCCACAGGTACCCGGCCGACGCCAGCGCCGCCGAAGGCTGGAAGAGCGTCGCCGTGGACCCGTGCTCACCGCCGGCAAAGAACGGCAGCCCCATCCATCCTTCGACCACGTACAGGGCCAGGGCGGCGCCGCCCAGCACCGGGCCCATGGACGCGCCGATCAGCAGGACTCCCAGCGTCTGCCCCGTGATCGGAACCGGCGTGAACGGCAGCTTGATCGACAGCTGCGCCAGGGCCGCCATCGCCAGGCTTCCCCCGACGACCAGCGCGATGGAATAGGCGACCCGGCCGCGCGTCCCGACGCGACCGGGGGCGAGCGTCTCGGCCAGCGTGCTCAAGAGCGCCTCCTCATCGACGGGGCTCCCACGAGAAGAACCGAATGGCCAGCAGGATGCCTGCGATCCCCCACGCGCCCACGACCGCGAGGTGACCCCAGCTCACCCCTGATCCCGTCGGCGAGAAATATGCCTCCTTCATAGCCTGCGCGAAGTGATACACCGGGAAGAGCTTCGACACGACGACATACCAGGCGTCGGGGTTCCTGATCGGGATGAAGACGTCCCCGAGGAACAGCAGCGGCATGATCACGGCGTTGATCACCGCGGGGGCGGCGTCGGCGTTCGGGACCGCCGCGGTGATGGCCAGCCCCAACGCGGAGAAGCTGATCGCACCGACCGCCACCGTGAGAGCGAACGCCGGGAGCGTCCGGGTCGGGAGCTCCGCGTCGTAGAACACGAACCCGAACATCGCGACCACCACCACCAGCACCACCGCCAGGAACAGGGCGTGGGCGATGCGTCCCGCCAGGTAGGCCCATGGGGGCAGCGGCGTGCCCCGCGTTCGCTTGAGGATCCCGCCGTCGCGCTGGAACGTCACGCTGATGGCAAGGTTCGTGTACGTCGCCGTGATGATGGAAAACGCGGCGATCGCGGAGACGTAGTACGTGGAAAGCCGGATGACCCGGCCGAACACCCGGATCTCGTCGTTGCCGAACAGGCCGGTGAAGATCACCAGGAACATCAGGGGAAACGCGATTGTGAAGAACGCCGATGCCGGGTTCCGCCAGAAGCTCCGGTTCGTCGACCGGACCTGGCGCCAGGCCAGCTGCACGTCGCTCACGAGTCCTCCGTTCCGGCCTGGCCGCCGGTCAGCTCGAGGTACACGTCCTCGAGGCTGGGGCGGGTGACGTCGAGCTCCTCCAACTCGATCCCCTTCCCCACCGCCCACGCCGTAAGCCGATGAAGGGTCTCCGTCGGCGTCTTCGTGCGGATGACGACCAGGCCGTCGGCTCGCGAGGCGATCCGCGAGAGCGGCGCGGGCAGCTTCACGCGTTCGCCCAGGCGGAACCGAACGAGCGTCGCGCCGGCGTCCCGGCCGACCAGCGACGCGGGTGGACCCTCCGCGACGATCAGCCCCCCGGTGATGACCGCCACCCGGTCCGCCAGATGCTGCGCCTCGTCCATGTAGTGGGTGGTCAGGAACACGGTCTTGCCGAGCCCGGCCAGGTTCTTGATGACCTGCCACGCGTTTCGCCGAGCCGACGGATCGAACCCGGTGGTCGGCTCGTCCAGGAACAGGAGGTCCGGGTCACCGGCCAGCGCGATGGCCACGTCCAGTCGCCGCTGCTGTCCGCCCGAGAGCTTGAGCACGCGCGTGTCGCGCTTCTCGCCCAGCCCAACCACCTCCACGATCTCGTCGACCGGTCGGGGGTCCGGGTAGTAGCTCCCATACAGCTCGATCGTTTCGGCGACGGTGAGGTACGGATCGATCCCGGTGGATTGCAGGACGATCCCGATCCGCGACCGGAGGGCCCGCTCGCGCCTCCCGGGGTCGAACCCGAGGACCGACACCTCGCCGCCGTCCCGCCGGCGGAATCCCTCCAGGATCTCGACCGTGGTGGTCTTTCCCGCCCCGTTCGGCCCGAGGAGGGCGAAGACCTCACCCTCCGAGACGGACAGGTCGATGCCGCGCACGGCATGCACCGACCCGTAGGACTTGGTCAGCCCACTGACCTCGATGGCTACGGTCACGGCGGGAGTCTGTCAGCGCGGTGGCGGGGCCCGCAACGCCCCGTCAGCCGGGGTCACAAGGGGCGGCGGCCGGCGAACCCGCTGTCGGGCCCGTGCCAGTAGCCGACGCGGTCCTCGCCGAGCCGCCAGCACAGGAACACCGGCGCCCCGTCCCGGCGAGAGGGAAAGTCGATCAATCCCGACTCGGGATCGCGCAGGACGATCCCCCGCTCCGACAGCATCTCGAGCTCACGTCGCAGCGTGGCCAGCGCATCCCACACCTCCTGGCTGAAGGCGCCGCCGCCGTTCGACGGCGCGGTTCCCCGAATCCGTTCGCCTCGGGCCAGCACGACCTGACGCGCCTGGCGGATATCCTCGAGCGCCCTGGCCATCTCCGGCAGGAGCGCGTTGGCCTCGTCGACGCCATATTCGCGCTCGGCCATCACGCCGGATCCGCCACCGCCGCCACCGGCTCGAGCCAGGACCTCCGGCAACTCCTCGAGCGACGTGATTCGGGTGCCGCGGTGGTCCGGAAACCTCCCCCGCCGATCCAGCAAGACGCCCGCCATCCCCAGGGCCTCGGCCGGCTTCGTGTCGAACTCCGGGCTGTCGCCGACGTACGCCGTCTCGTTCGGTTCAACTCCGCCCCGCTCCAGCGCCAGACGGAAGATCCGGGGATCCGGCTTCTCCAGGCCCTCCACCCCCGAGATCGCCACCACGTCGAAGAACTCCGTCAGCCCCACCTCCTCGAGCAACCGCTCCAGCCATTGCTCGAAGTTCGAGATCAGCCCGAGACGAAGCCCTGCCCGACGAAGAACACGGAGTGCCGGCACGACGTCCGGGAACGTCCGGTAGCTGGACAGATCGGTGAAGGTCTCGTAGATGGCTGCCGCGATGGTGTCCGTGTACGGCACCTCCAGCGCTCCCAGCAACGTTCGATACAGGGAGGACCAGAACGCCCGGGACCGTTCCGGGGACGTGCTCCACCCCGCCGCCGATTCCTTGGAGAACTCTCCTGAGATGACGTGGAGCTGGCCGCGGATGGCCTCGGGCTCCACGTCGAACCCCTGTCGCTTCAGCACGGTCGACAGCAGGTCCGGGAACGACGGGTGCGGCGAGAGCAGCGTTTCGCCCGCGTCGAAGAACACCGCTCGGTACCTCACGGGGCCTCGATGATACGAACCCGGGACCGGAGCTCCTGCCAGACCTCCTCCACCTGCCGCTCGAAGTCGCTGACGTTGCCGGCGTTTCGAACCACGACGTCGGCCACGGAGGCGCGCTGCTCGTCGGTGGCCTGCGCCGAGATCCGCGCCCGCGCCTCCCCCTCGCTCATCCGTCGGTCGGCCAGCAGCCGGGCCACCCGGACTTCCTCCGGCGCCTCGACCACGACCACGAGGTCGAACACCTCCTGCATGCCGGTCTCCACGAGGAGCGGGACGTCGTACACGACGATGTGGTCGGTGTCGCGATAGGTCCGTGTGAACTCGCGAAACAGCCGCCCCACCTCGGGGTGGATGATGGCCTCGAGGTCGCGACGGGCCGCCTCGTCCTCGAACACGAGGTCGGCGAGGAGGTCGCGGTCGACCGAGCCATCCGGACCGACGACCGTGGAACCAAATCGTTCGATCACATGGTCGTAGCCGTCGGTGCCTGGTTCGATGGCAGCCCGAGCGAGGTGGTCGGCGTCGAAGACCACGGCGCCGCGCTCGGCGAGCATCCGCGCCACGGTGGACTTGCCAGCACCGATCCCACCGGTGAGACCGACCAACAACACGAAACGATGGTAGGAGGAAGGCCGGCGGCGTCGCCGGAGCAGGGGGTGGGTGGGGACTGGCCTGCGGAGGTGACGCCGCCGGCTCTTGGTCTAGGACCGTCCTTCGCGCCGCTTCAGATCCTCGAGGATGGACTCGAGCGTGATGTCCTCGCCCTCCTCCTCGGTCACGGCGGCCGGGGCCTCCATCTCTTCGGGCTCCGGCACGACGTGCATGGCGGCCTCTTCGGGCGCCGCAGGCTCCGGCTCAATCGTCGCCTCGAAGGCCTCCTCGCTCTGTTCGTCGGCCCGGGCCTCGGCGTCGGCGAGGACGGCGGCGGTCTCGGGAGAGGGCTCCGACACGATCCGGTCGCTCACATCAGCGGTCGATTCGGCCTCGATCTCGGGCTCGCGCATGACCTCCGGTTCGTCGGCGACGCGCTTGATGGACAGGCTGATCCGGCGCCTCGACACGTCCACGTCGACGACCTTGACGCGGACCTGCTGCCCGACCTGGACGACCTGCTCCGGCGAGTCGACGTGGTCGGTCGACAGCTCGGAGATGTGGACCAGCCCCTCGATCCCCTCACCGACCCGGACGAACGCGCCGAACGGCACGATCTTCGTCACCGATCCGGAGATGACCTCTCCGGTCTGGTAGCGGCGTTCGAACTCGCGCCACGGATCCTCCTGCGTCGCCTTCAGCGACAGCGACACGCGCTCGCGGTCCAGGTCGACGTCCAAGACCTCCACGTCGACTTCCTGCCCGACGGCCACGACCTCGCCGGGGTGATCGACGTGCTTCCATGACAGCTCCGACACGTGGACGAGCCCGTCCACACCGCCGCCGATGTCGACGAACGCCCCGAAGTTCACGATCGACGACACTTGCCCCCGCCGTCGTTCGCCCTTCTTCAAGCCCTCCAGGAACTTCTTGCGGCCCTCACTCTGGGACTCCTCGAGGAAGGCGCGACGGGACAGCACGACGTTGTTTCGATTCCGGTCCAGCTCGATGATCTTGGCCTCGAGCTGCTGGCCGACGTACGGGTGGAGGTCGCGGACCCGGCGCAGCTCCACCAACGACGCCGGGAGGAACCCTCGGAGCCCGATGTCCAGGATGAGGCCGCCCTTGACGACCTCTATGACCGGCCCCGTGATGGTCTCGCCCGACCGCATGATCTGTTCGATCCGAATCCACGAGCGCTCGTACTGGGCCCGCTTCTTCGAAAGGATGAGGCGCCCCTCCTTGTCCTCGGTCTGGAGGACCAGGGCTTCGATGTGATCGCCGACCTTGACGACCTCCCCGGGGTCGAGGTCCTGCCGTATCGACAGCTCCTTGGCCGGGATGACGCCCTCCGACTTGTAGCCGATGTCGACGAGGACCTCGTCTCGGTCGACCTTGACGACCTCGCCGTCCACCAAGTCGCCGTCCTTGAAGTCCTTCAGGCTGTCCTCGATGGCCTTGACGAGCTCCTCGGGCGTGAGGTCGTCCTGGGCCATCGTCGGTTCCGTTTGCGCGTCGATTCCCGACCAACTCCTCTCGCCCGCGACAGGTCTCCTCCACGAAGGGCTTTTCGGAACGCACTTCGGAAGGGGAGCCGCGGGTCGCCTCAGTGTATCGACGGGTGAAATCGGGCGTCAATCGAACGGCAACGTCACCGGGGCCCGGTCAGGTCAGGGCAGGCAGGGCGGTTCACACACGGGCCGGGTGGGGCGGGCCTTGATGGGCCGGACCAGCAGACGCGGACCGGACAGCTGCCGGATGAAGATGGGGTTCGATACGGGCTTCGGGCCGCCCATTGGATTGAGCAGCATCGTGTCCCCCGACGCGATGAACACGTTGCCCCGGAGGTCGACGTTGACGGTAAAGAAGTCCCCCAGCCGGCGGTCGCTGTCTTCTGGGTTCGGAGCGGCCACACAGAGCGTTCCCAAGAGGCAGATGGGATGGTCGTGGATGGTGCGTCCGGAAGCATTCGCCACCCGGAACGACGGCGGCACGGCTACCGTTCGGCCGCCGCAGCGGACCTTCGACCCATGCGCGTTCAACGTGTAGGCCTCGTAGATGTACCACCGCTCCGGGGCCTTGGCCAGCGACTGGTACCAGACGACGGCCACGCGACCGTCGTCCCCCCCGACGATCCAGGGCCACAGGGCATCCCCCTTCGGCGTGGGGATCTCCACGGGCGGCGCCCACTGCTTCGTCTTGCGATTGAAGTAGCTGAATGTCACCTGGCCGTCGGGCGTCGTGTCGCCGGCTCCCGCGTATCCGCCGGCGGAGGCAACGTACACCCATCCGGCGCGGTCGACGCCCACCGTGCTGAAGAACTGCGTGGATTTCCCAAGCTGGACCGGGTAGCCCTTCCACGTCTTGCCGCGGTCCGGCGAGATGGCGATTCCCGAGTTGTGCGCCTCGTCGCTGTACGGCGCGATGATCCCTGCGGGGTTGAGCGGATCGTTGAGCAACTTGCCCTGTCCCAGTGACTCCGTGGTCACGGTCTGGAACGTCAGGCCGCCGTCCGTCGAGCGTTTCAGCTCTCCCCCGGTAACCGTGAGGAAGACCTCGTCGGCGTCCTTCCCCAACAGCCACGGCCGGTCGCCGCTCGTGGCGATGGGATTTCCGCGGCCGAACGACTGCCCGTCATCGTTGCTGGAGTAGACCGACACGTTCGCCAGGTCGATCTCCGTGTTGTAGATGCGCCCCCCGGCGTCGATGGTCAGGTCCGGGTCCGAGAAACCGGTCGAGGTGAGCGTGTGGGGTCCGCCGACGCTGTTACCGAACGTGCCGACGTATCGCCACGTGCGCCCGCCGTCCGCCGAGCGCGAGTTCAGGGTCTGATTGAAGTACCCGACCGCGAAGTCTCCGATGCCGGGGATCCCGTCCGGGTTCTTGTAGAGGTGCGTGGTGCCGGCGTGCGAGCTCACGATGATCGACCCGTCCTGGGCCACCACGCTGACCGGCTCGCCGCCGGCGCGGTTCTGATCGATGTAGGTGGGCGGGGCGAACGCGACTTTCGGCGGCTTCGGCGCCCTGCAGTTCCCTGCCCCCGGGATCGCCGCGGTCTTGATGGTCAGCGTTCCCGTGTACGGCTGCGGCGCGGCGTTGGCGAACCCGCACGCCACCGCATCGTACGTCCCGGCGACGGGATTGTTCACGGTCACGGATTCGGCGGGACTGCCGCCGTCGCTGGACTCGATCTCCTCGCCGTCGGGCCCGTACAGCGTGAGGATCTCGTCGCTGGTGGTCGCCGACCCCGACGACGGTTGCCATGTGATGCCGAACGTGGCCGTCACCTGGAGGTTGGCGTAGGCGCCCTTCGGGACGGACAACCTGATCGTGTGGTGGTCTTCCGTGGGAAGCCCCGTGGTGCACTGGCTAGGCGCAGCTCCCGGAGGGATGGTGCCCGTCCACTTGATGGTCACGGTCCTGCCCGGCTGCGACGGGACCGCCGCACTCTGCGA
>JBHELE010000196.1:0-3269 GCA_046263235.1 Actinomycetota bacterium | reverse complement strand
CGATCCGCTCGATCAGATCGACCAGGCGGTTCGAGTACCCCCACTCGTTGTCGTACCACCCCATGACCTTGACCAGGTTGCCCAACGCCATCGTGAGCGGGGCGTCGAACGTGCACGAGGCCGGCGAGCCGACGATGTCGGTCGAAACGATGGGCTCCTCGTTGTACACGACGATCCCGCCGGACAGTGGGCCTTCTTCCGAGGCCTTCCCGAACGCCTCGTTCACCTCCTCCGCGGTGACCTCGCGGTTGAGGATGGCCGTGAAGTCGGTGATCGAGCCATCGGCCACGGGCACCCTCAAGGCCTGCCCGTCGAGGCGACCCTTCATCGACTCCAGCACCAGGCTGGTGGCGCGGGCCGCCCCCGTCGACGACGGGATGATGTTGATGGCGGCAGCACGGGCCTCCCGGAGATCCTTGCTCGGCCCGTCGACCAGGGCCTGCGTCCCCGTGTAGGCGTGGCAGGTGGTCATCAGGCCTCGGTCCACGCCGAACGCGTCATCCAGGATCTTCACCATGGGGACGAAGCAGTTCGTCGTGCACGATGCGTTCGACACGACCTTGTGATTGGCGGGGTCAAAGGTTTCGTCGTTGACGCCGACCACGAAGGTGGCGTCCGCGCCCTTGGACGGAGCCGACACGATCACCAGCGGTGCCCCGGCCTCGAGGTGCATGGCCGCCTTGTCCCGGTCGGCGAAGATCCCGGAGGACTCCACGACCATGTCGACGTCGAGGTCGCCCCAGGGCAGCGACTTCGGGTCGCGCTCCGCGAGGATCTGCAGCGTGTCGCCGTTCACCTTGATCCCGTCGCCGACGACCTCGATGTCGGCGTCCCACGTGCCCAGGATCGAGTCGTACTTGAGCAGGTGCGCCATCAAGTCCACCGACAGCAGGTCGTTCGCGGCGACGAAGCTGATCTCGGCGTCGCGCTGCTTCGCCGCGCGGAAGAAGTTTCGACCGATCCTGCCGAACCCGTTGATTCCGACCTTGACGGCCATTCGATACGCCTCCTTCGGTCGATGAAGAACGGCTCCCCACTACGGCGGCGATGAGCCGGTGATGCAATCGTACGCACCCGTGGTCGGAGGGACCACTCGTGAGGGCCCACCCTCGAGGGAGGGGTCAGTCCCCTGGAAATCTGGCGCCGAAGGAGTCACCCTGAGCGCCATGGACGCCCGATCCGGCACCGAGTTCGCGGGATATCGGATTGAGGAAGTCATTGGAAGGGGGGGAATGGGCGTCGTCTACCTGGCGGCGGATCCGAAGCTCGACCGAAAGGTCGCGCTCAAGGTTCTTCCCCCGGACCTGGCCCGAGACCAGAAGTTCCGTGACCGGTTCATCCGCGAATCCCAGATCGCCGCCGGCCTCGAGCACCCCAACGTCCTACCCGTGTACGAGGCCGGCGAGTTCGACGGCCAGCTCTTCATCGCCATGCGGTACGTGCGCGGGATCGACCTGCGGGCCGTGCTGAACGCGGAGGGGCCCCTTGCGCCCGACCGGGCGGTGTCCGTCATCGCCGACGTGGCGGCAGCGCTAGACGAGGCACACGCCGAGGGCCTGATCCATCGCGACGTGAAGCCGGCCAACATCCTGCTGACGCCGGCGCGAGGACCCGGTTCGCCGGAGCGGGCCTATCTCACCGACTTCGGGGTCACCCGGCGCACGACATCCCGATCCGGCATCACGCAGACCGGCGAGTTCATGGGCACGGTCGACTACGCGGCTCCCGAGCAGATCGAAGGGAAGCCGATCGACGGCCGGGCCGACGTGTATTCGACCGGATGTGTCCTGTACGAGTGCCTGACGGGCGAGCCGCCGTTCGTTCGGGATACCGACGTCGCGATCATGTACGCCCACCTCAGGGACCGGCCCCCGAATCCCAGCGCGAAGCGGCCAGGCCTTCCACAAGGCCTCGACCCCGTGGTGGCGAAGGCGATGTCAAAGGCGCCACAGGATCGCCACCAGAGCGCCGGAGACCTCGCGGGCGCGGCCCGAATGGCCGTTGGCGCACCCGTGGCGATGCCCCGGCGCCGCCTGTCGCGGACGCAGCGAATGGTCGCCGCCGGGTTGGCCCTTTCCGTCATCGCCGCCGGCGCAGCCGTCGCCCTGACGCGGTCGGACCGTCCCCATGCCCGGCGGGCGAACGCTGAAGGCGCCGGCCCCGCCAAACCGGGCGGCCTTGTTCGAATCGACCCGGGCTCGGGCGACGTCACCAGCACGCTGGGTCTCGTAAGCCTCGGAGACCCGGGACTTGCGTTCGGTGAAGGGTTCCTGTGGTTGCTCTCCCGAGATGGGATCCGAAAGATCAATGCGGAAGGAAACGCCCTCGGGACGCCCATATCGGGAACCGTCCCCGCTGGATGCGGCGCCGGCTTCTCCTGTCCCGTGGCCATCGCCGCCGGAGAGGGAGCGCTCTGGGTCATCAGGACCTCTCCCTTAGGGCTGGGAGGCATTGGGAGCGAAGACTCGTTCCTGGCGAGAGTGGATCCTCGCACGAACCGTCTCGAGGAGTTCGTGTTGCCGGGCATCGCCATCGGCGGGGCGTTCTCCACGTTGCCCCTGGCGACCGGGAAGGGGTGGGTATGGACGGTTGATCGCAGCCCGCCCGCGCTGATCCGGATCGATCCCGCCGATGCGGAGCGCCGGGCTCGATTCCCCCTTCCCTCCCCAGGCGACGGCATCGCGGTGGGGTTCGGCTCGGTGTGGATTCGTCACAACACCGGCATCGAATCCTCCATCAGCCGGGTGGACCCTGGATCCGGCGAGCTCCTCGACGAGACAGTCCTTCCGGGCAGCGCCGACGGCCTGGCCCTCGGCAGCGGCAGCGTGTGGGTGTCGGACTCGAGCAGCGACGAGCTGGTGCGGATCGACCCGGTCACCGGCTCCATCGCTGCCCATTTCGAAGTCGGTGTCGATCCACGAGCCGTGGTGATCGCCGAGGACGGGAGCGTGTGGGTCAATCTCACGGGTGAGGGCGCACACGGCATCATCGCGGAGGTCGATCCGGCGACCCGCGCCGTGGTCGAGAGGATCAACCTGGGCGAAACGCACCCCTTCCCCGTCCGACTGGCGCATCCTACGGCCGTGGTCGGATTCGGCTCGATCTGGGTGGCCTGACCGCGCTCCTCCCGTCAGGTCAGTCGCGCGACAGGTCCCGGTGGTCCACCGTGACCGGGTATCCCCGGTCCTTGAAGTACGCGGCCAGGTCGTCGATCACCACGACCGATCGGTGCCGGCCACCCGTGCACCCCACGGCGATCGACAGATACG
>JBHELE010000195.1:0-3133 GCA_046263235.1 Actinomycetota bacterium | reverse complement strand
CTCCGACCCAGATCACCCCCGCGACGATGTGCAGGAGTCGAAACACCAGCATGAACGGAACCGCTGCGAGCATCTTCGGTCCTCCTCTTAGTCGAGGGACGCGCTGACAACTACCAGTACCGCGCGGTGGCCATGGCCGTGGCGGCCAGAACCAACAGCGCCAGAACGATCCGGCCCAGTCGCTTGGTGAGTCCCTGCAGGCGCGTCATCGTTGCCTGTTGCTCGGGGGTCGGCGGCGCCCCGCTCGCCGCGATCTCGCCGCCCATCGTCACGACCCGTTCGACGTTGCGGCCTACCCCCAGCGTTCCGAGGAACCACGCCGTCGTGGCCAGCGCTGCCCCGATGGTGATCACCAGGCCGAACCTCGTGGTGACCCAACGATAGAGCGATCCGTACACCTGCATGTTGTGAAGCCACATCACCCACCCGGCCAGGACGGTCGTCGCCCCGAGGCCGCTGACCACCTTGGCGTACTTGCGTTGCTTCACGATGGCGGTCAGCAGCGGCCCCGCGCTCGGGCCGACCTGGCCCGCCGACGGGCCGACGAAGACGACGAAGGCGAACACCGACCCGACCCACAACACGGCAGAGACGATGTGCAGGAACCGGAACACGAGCATGAAGGGGACTTCTGCCAGCATCCTCGGACTCTCCCGTCGCTCTATGAACGGTCCGACACGTACGCCTGCGCCTGCTCGGTCAGCCGTTCGTGGATACCGCCGTACAGGGATGGAGCGGGCAGGTACTCCTTCCTCAGCTTCGACACGATGGTGTAGTTCGGGTCGACCACGTTGGCGACCGGCGTCTCCGAGGCCTGGGTGAGGAGCTGGTACGCGTCGAGCCTGTGCATCCCGAACTCGGCCTCCAGCCACTGGACCAGGTCGACCTGGGAGATGCGAAACGCGTCGTCGAGCGGCCGGGCGGATCCGATGCTCATGACGTACTCGTCGCTCTCCAGTCGCGGCCACGGCGTGATCGCGCCCTTGATGACGTCGACGATCAACACCGTGTCCATGGCCGCCTCCACGGCGACGCCGCAGCTCTCGCCCTCACCCTGCCGGCAGTGGCCGTCGCCGATCGAGAACAACGCTCCCTCCACGTTGACGCCCAGGTAGCACGTCGTGCCGGCCCGCATCTCCGGGGTGTCCATGTTCCCGCCGTGCGCATCCGGCACCAGCGACGACCGGGCCTCGAAGCTCGCCGGAGCCACGCCAACCGTCCCGTGCATCGGATCGAGCGGCAGCTCCACGGTGTGGTCGCCGTAGGCCGCCCGGTAGGTCACGGTTCGGCGCTTCGCGTCCACTTCGTACATCCAGATGCGCTCGTCCAGCGGGTCCTGCAGCGTCGCTGTCTGATGCGTGGACGTGAGTGAGCCGAAGAAAGGGATGGTGCTCGACGCGGCCCAATCCCGCGACGGCTCGATGGAGACGAAGTGCACCGCCAGGGTGTCGCCCGGCTCGGCCTCCTCCACGTAGAACGGGCCCGTCTGCGGGTTCACGAACGGGAACTCGATGACCTTGGAGACCAGGTCGTCGGGGCCGCGAACCTTCCCGCCGAAGGCGTCCTCCGTCCACAGCTCGAGCGTCGTCCCGGGCTTGATCGACCGGACCGGCTTGACCCCTCCGAAGGTCCAGGCGAACTCGGCCGGCTCCGGTCGGTAGGAAACGACTTCCACGAGCGAAGCTTACGCGGGGGCCGCCACGCCGGTCGTCGCCGTCGCCTCCGGTTCGTCCTCGATGAAGATCCTTCCCGTGTCTTCGATCTTCTGGCGCCGGTTCGTGCCGTACAGGTACACGAGATAGGCGATACCGACGAGATAGGCGATGCCCGCCGCCAGCCCCGCCTTGTCGAGCGGGTGATCGAGACGCCCGATGAAGTTTCCGGGCAGCACCGGAAGTCCCATCGCGGTGAAGAAGGCCGGGATGAACGCGAGGATCCCCAGGGCCGGTAGCACGGCGTGCAGGAGGACATTCGCTTCGGCCCGGCGGTATCGCCAGTAGAAGCCGATGCACGCCGCGTTCACGGCGATGTAGATCGCGACGATCACCCCCACGATCATCGTGGCGACCGTGAGGAACGCCACGACAGGCTCGAACTGGAACCCGAGCCACAGGGGAATGGCGATACCGAGAAGGAATTGCAGGGTCACGGCAACGTGGGGCGATCGCCACCGCGGGTGAACCTGGGCCAGGAGGGCGGGGAGCAAACGGATCCGCCCCATGGCGAACCAGGTCCTGGTGGCCGCGTTCGCCCCGGCGTTCGAGTTCGCGATGGCCGAATTGACGATGGCCAAGAACACCAGGACCCATCCGGCGCCCCACACCGAACGGGCCAGGGCGTCCCATGGGTTTCCGCCGCCGAAATCCAGGAACCCGGCGAAGCGGTTGGGTCCGAAGAACACGACGGCGGCATACGTGGTCATGAGGTAGAACACCCCGATCCCCACGGCCGAGCCGACGACGGCGCGCTGGATCGTCCGACGAGGATCGCGCGTCTCTTCGGCCAGGGGCGCCGCGGCCTCGAAACCGATGAACGCGAGGATCGTGTAGACGGATCCGGCGATGATGCCGCTGGCGCCCTCGAATCCCTCGACGTTCGCGAACGTCCTGCCGAAGACCTGGAATGAGTTGTCCGCGGCCTGCGCGATCAGCCAGATCGCCAGGGCGGCGAACACTCCGATCTCGAACAGCCCGAGTATCGTCCCGGTTCGCGCGGAGATCTGGATACCGAGATACCCCAGAACGAACACCACAGCCGCTCCGACCAGCGACCAGATCCACCATTGATCCGCACCGCAGACGAAACAGTTGAACTCGGCACCGAGGGTTCCGGCGACCGTGATTCCGAGGATTATGTAGAGAAGAGGCGCCACCAGCGGCTCCACGATCGCGTATCCCCACGCCACCAGGAACCCGACGGCCGGATGCAAACCTCGGGACGTGTGCGTGTAGAAGCTGCCGGCCGATGGCAAGTGCTTCGAGAGCTGGCCGATCGAGACGGCCACGGACACGCAGGCGATGAGGGCGAGAACCACGGCGAGCGGTAATGCCCCTCCGGCGAATTGCGCGCCCGCAGGGATCGAGATCGCCACGGCCGCGGCCGGCGCCATGTGGGTGATCGCTTGGAACAGGAC
>JBHELE010000194.1:0-2975 GCA_046263235.1 Actinomycetota bacterium | reverse complement strand
GTGGAGACCCCGTCTCCGTGGGAGGGGACCATCGGCCGGTTGCACGCCGCCGAGGGCGACGTGGTGAAGGTCGGGCAACCGCTCGTGTCGATCGACGTCGAGGGAGAGGCCGAGGAGGCGAAGCCGAAGCGGACGGCCGTGTTGGTGGGATACGGAGTCGACCAGGAGGACGAGGTGGCCAGGGCCCGCCGAGCCCGGCGCTCGCGCGCCAAAGCCGATGGGGCGGCCAAGACCGCCGACACGCCACGGGCCACTCCTCCCGTTCGCAAGCTCGCCAAGGAGCGTGGCGTCGACCTGGCCTCGTTGGCCGGTACCGGCCCGGAGGGCCGCATCACCCGTGAAGACGTCGAACGCGCTGCGGCGCCTGCTCCGGAGGCCAGTCCCCGCCCAACCTCCGCTCCGCAGACGCCGCAGCCCCTCACCACGCAACCGGACGTCATCCCCGTCCGCGGCAATCGTCGCTTGATCGCCGAGCACATGACCCGGTCGGTCGGGGAGATCCCGCACGTGACGACGTGGCTAACCGTCGACGCGACGTGGCTGCTCGGCTTTCGGGAGGAGCTCTCCGTCCAGGCCGAACGACGAATCAGTCCCCTTCCCGTCGTGGTGCGGGCCCTCGCCGACGTCTGTCGGGACCACCCCAAGCTCACGTCTACGTTCGACTCCGAGAACGTTCGCATCGTGCTCTTTTCCGAGTGCAATGTCGGGATCGCCGTCGATACCCCAGATGGCCTGCTGGTCCCGGTGGTCGAACGGGCCGACACACGCGGTGTCGTGGAGATCGCCGAGACCATCGACTCCCTCTCCGCCGCGGCGCGGGAACGAAAGCTCACGCCCGAGCAGATGCGAGGCGGGACCATCACCGTCACCAATGTCGGATCGTTCGGCTCCGAGTCCGGAACGCCGATCATCAATCACCCCGAGGCCGCCATCCTGGCTCTGGGCGTGATCGAGAAGCGGGCCCTGGTGGTGGACGACGACCGCGTCGAAGCGCGTCCCGCGTGCACGCTGGCTCTCACGTTCGATCACCGTGTCCTCGACGGCGCGGAAGCGGGCCGAGCGCTCAAGGCCATGAAGGACCTGCTGGAGAGTCCGTTCCGATTGGGCGCCCTTCCCCGCTGACGCTGTGAAGATCGCGTCGCTGCTCGCGCGGATCCCCACGTAGCGGTCAGGAGCTCGACCGCGGCGAGGCCCTCGCCCTGGGCTTGGGTTTCGGAGCCTCCAGTCGTTCCCGAAGCCACAGCTCGCGGATCACGACCTTTGCCGCGGCCGCCAACGGAAGCGCCAGCAGGGCTCCGGCCAGCCCCGCCAGGCTGCCGCCGATCAGGACACTGACGATGACCGCGGCCGGCGACAGGTCGATGGCCCTCGCCATGACCCGCGGGGCAACCACGTAGTTCTCGAACTGTTGGTACGCGACGAAGAAGATGACGGTGGCGATCAGCTCGGTGACGCCGACGAACGCGGCGACGAGCACGGCCGCCAACGCACCCAACGTCGCCCCCACCGTTGGAATCAGATCCGCGATCGCCACCCACATGGCCAGCGCTGCCGCGAACGGCACGCCGATGATGGTGAGCGCGATGAACGACACCACCCCGGCGATGATCGAGATCCCGATGTTCCCCGAGACGTAGCCGCCGATGCGCTCCAGCGACTCCTCCATGATGGCCACGTCCCGGTCCCGATTTCGCCCCGTCATCACGCGGTCCCCGAACGCCTGCATCCTGGGCAGGGCCAGCAGGAAGTAGATCGTGAGGATCCCGACAGTGAGCGTGTTGAAGATGAGGCTGGCGATGCTCCTGGTGAACCCGAGGATCGTGCCGAACGAGGCCGACGCGATGCTGGGCAGCTTCGAGGTGACGTCCTGCAGTCGCTCGGACAAGTGGTACTTCCGTTCGAGGTCGCCGAAGAACCCACTCTCGTCCTGCAGGCGGCGGATGTAGTCGGGGATGTCCGCGGCGAGCTCCCTCGCCTGACGGACCAGCGGAGGGACGACCAACCAGCCGAACAGCACCAGGAATCCGAGTGCCGCGAAGAAGATGATCAGCACGGCCCACCCGCGCGAGACCCTCCTTCGTTCCAACCAGCGGACCGGCGGGTCGAGCCCGACGGCGAGCACCGCCGCCACCAGCACGAGGACCAGGATGTTCCGAACGGCCCACGCCGCGCTCAGCGCCGCCAGGACCGCGACGACCGTGAGCGTCGCCTTGGCGTAATGGCTCATCGGTGGCAGCCGGAGTGGCGTGGCCATCGGTGCAGTCTCGAACGGCCCAGAGGTCATTTCCAGCAACGCGGCCAATTCAACGGCCCGCCGTGCGGGTTGAGGACGGCCCTGTTCGACCGCTACGGTGAGAGGCGTGGCGTTTCGACCCGACCAGGTTCGCCCCAGGGACGTCGGCCGAAGGGTGTCGTTCCAGTACGAGCTACCGAATGGCTACGTGGGGGAGGTCGTGGGGACCCTGGAGGCGTGGGACGAAGCTGCCAACACGTTCCTGGTCCGGAACCGAACCGGCGAGCTCGTCCGGGTCCCCGCGTTGGGGGTTCGGCATAGCAAGGTGGTCCCGGCGACACCTCGCGACGCGGGGCCGGGCACCGGACCGTTTCACGGCCGGTAGGTCGAGACCGTCCGGGGGTCTTCAGACGGGCTGCATCAGCTCGCCGACCCGGTCGATCAGCTCGTCCATGTCGAACGGCTTCGACAGAACCGACTCCACCGCCACGCCCTCGGTCTGCGCTCGGTCGACCACGCCGGCGGCCGCCGACACCAGAATGACCTTGGGCCGACGGTGATCGGGAAGGTCGCTCAGGTTCGCCAGGATGCTCCACCCGTCGAGGTACGGCAGCATCACGTCGAGGATCAGCACGTCGGGGGTGAACGCCTCGAGCTCCTCGATGACTGCCCGCCCCTCCGGGGCGACCCGAACCTCGTAGCCCTCCGACTCCAGGTTGAACTGCTCGACCCAGGCCAGGGT
>JBHELE010000193.1:0-3436 GCA_046263235.1 Actinomycetota bacterium | reverse complement strand
GGCCAGCCCGGCCCGACTGGTGGCTCGCGGCGCTGAGGCCGTCGGAAACCTCGCTTCCGATGCCCTGGGCGACGGCCTCAGCGCCGCGGCCTACGCCCTCTTCCTCGGGCTATTCGCGTGGGTCGTGGTTCGGATGCTTCGACCCTCACCGGCAGACAACCCCGCCGCCGTGTGGGCAGTCGCGCTGCTCGCGTTGGCCCTGTCGGCCCCTTACCTGCTTCCGTGGTACGTCGCCGCGTTCATCCCCATCCTGCCGCTCGTGGCCGAGCGGCGGTTCGTCGTGATCGGGTTGGTCGCCGCGGCGCTCCTCGCCCTCACCGGAATCCCGGCGGAGCCCCGACCCGATCCGGGCCTGTGGCGCGGAATGATCCTGGGAGTCCATTACGTCGTCGCGCCGGTGATGCTCGCCCTGCTCGTCCTGCTCGTTCGCGCGGTCCCGCCGCGACCGTTTCAGCGACGGCCCGATAGGGTGGCGAATGTGGAACCGACGGCCGATGCTCGATCCTGATCTGGTCCGGCACACGCTCCGAACTGCGCTCGCCACCGGCGGCCGGTTCGCCGAGGTCTTCGCCGAGGAGCGAATCTCCACCTCGATCCGGCTGGACGACGGCAGGATCGAAGAGGTCGTCGCCGGATCCGATCGGGGCGCCGGCGTCCGGGTGTTCGATGGCGAGTCTCAGGCCTACGCGTTCTCCAACCGTCTCGACCCGGCCGCCCTCGCCCGCGCCGCCGAGGCCGCCGCCAGCGCGGCCGCCAACGCCACCGTCAAGCCGACGAACGGGCCGGCGGCGGTCGACCTGACGCGGTCCGAACCCATTCGACACCCGGTGACATCCCCGCCCGATCGCGTCCCCACGGACCGGAAGGTCGGATGGCTGAAGGAAGCCGAAGACGCCGCCCGATCCTTCGACTCGTCGGTGGCCCAGGTCCTCGTCGGGTACGCCGACTCCCTGCAGCGCATGCTCGTCGCGAACTCTGACGGCACGTGGGTCGAGGAGGAGCGACCCCGCGTGCGGCTGATCGTGCAGGTCGTCGCGGTGAGGGACGGCGTCGTCCAGACGGGGTTCGAGGGGCCGGCCGGACTCACCGGTGTCGAGCTGTTCGAGCGGTTCCCCGTTGCGCAGACGGCCCGCCGCGCGGCGGACATGGCCGTCACCATGTTGGACGGGCGACCGGCGCCGGCCGGCGAGATGCCCGTGGTGGTGGGGCCGGGGGGCGGCGGGGTCCTGTTCCACGAGGCTTGCGGCCACGGCCTGGAGGTCGACCACATCCACAAGGACGCTTCCATCTACCGGCTCGAGCAACGCGGATCGAAGCTGGCGTCGTCACTGGTGAACGGCGTCGACGACGGAACCGTTCCGTCCGCCTGGGGGTCCATCGGCGTCGACGACGAGGGGACGCCCGGCGAGCGGACGGTGCTGTTCGACGAAGGGGTCCTGACCGGATTTCTGTACGACCGTCTACGGGCGGATCACGACGGCGTCGAGTCCAGCGGCAACGGACGGCGGCAGTCCTACGCGCACCTGCCGATCCCCCGGATGCGCAACTCCTACATCCTCGCGGGCCAGATGGACCCCGCCGACGTCCTGTCCGACACGAGGCGTGGCGTGTACGCGAAGACGCTTGGCGGCGGCCAGGTGAACCCCGCCACCGGCGACTTCGTGTTCGGCGTGGCGGAGGGGTTCCTCATCGAGGACGGGCGGATCACCACACCCGTGAAGGGGGCCAACCTCATCGGCAACGGTCCGGCGATCCTGTCCGCCATCGATGCGGTGGCCGATGACTTCGAGACACGAGACGGCATCTGCGGGAAGGAAGGACAAGGCGTTCCCGTGTCGAACGGGAGCCCTACCCTCCGGATCGCCCGGATGACCGTCGGTGGTACGGATGCCTGATCTCACCGAGCTTTGCGAGGCGGCGGTGAATGCCGGCGCGGCGCTCCAGGCGGACGTGGAGGCCTACGCCCAGGAGAGCGGCCGCCTGTCCGTGCGGGCGCGCCGCGGAGAGGTCGAGGCGCTCACCTCGGCCGAATCGCGGGGGGTAGGGGTTCGGGTCGTGGTCGATCGCCGACTGGGGTACGCGTACGCGGCCGATCCCGATGAGACGGAGGTGGCGGAGCTGGTCGGGCGGGCCCACGAGGCGGCCGCGTTCGCCCAGCCCGACGAGGGCAACGTTCTCCCGCCGATCGACCCACCCGAGCCGCTTCCGGGCCTGTTCCACGAGGCCCAGGTCGAACTGGCCACGGATGCCAAGGTCCGGATCGCCCTGGACGTGGAGCGAGCCGCCGTGGCGGCTCGCCCGGAGGTCACAAAGGTCGAATCGGTGTCCTACGGCGATGCGGTCAGCCGGGTGGCCATCGCCTCGACGCGGGGAGGGCCGGTCGAATACTCGCGGACCGACTGCTGGGCGGCGGTCCACGCCCTCGCGGAGCGAGACGGGGAGACCCAGACGGGATTCAGCTTCCGGCTCGAGCGCGCGCTCGGCGACCTGGAGTGGGAGGAGGCGGCGACCGAGGCAGCCGAGCGGGCGGCTCGCCTCCTCGGCGGCGTCAAGCCGGCGTCCGCGCGCGTCCCGGTGGTCCTGGACCCGGACGCCGCCACGGCCTTCCTGGGCGTCCTGGCGGGCGGCCTGTCCGCCGAGTCCGTGCAGAAGGGCCGCTCACCGCTCGCCCCATTCGTCGACCAGCAGGTCGCCAGCCAGGCGGTCACGCTGGTCGACGACGGCCGACTCCTCGACGGGCCGGGCGTCGCGCCGTTCGACGACGAAGGTGTCCACACCGGCCGAACCGTCCTCATCGACCGCGGGACGCTGCACGCCTTCCTGCACAACACGTGGACGGCGACGCGCGCTGGAGCGGCGTCGACCGGGAACGCGGGGCGGGGGGGATATCGAACGCCTCCCGGTGTGGCGCCGACGAATATGTTCCTGCAGCCGGGCGACACGCCGGTGGAGGAGATCCTTCGCCGGGCCGAAGGCGGGGTCTTCGTCCAAGAGGTCAGCGGGCTTCATTCCGGCGCGAATCCCGTGTCCGGCGAGTTCTCGGTTGGGGCCGTCGGGCTCCGCATCCGCGACGGCGCCCTGGCCGAGCCCCTCAGGGAGATGACCGTCGCCAGCACGCTGCTCGATGTCCTGCGGGCGGTTCAGGCCATCGGTCCCGACCTCCGGTTTCGTGGAGGGAGCCTGGCCTCGCCCACCGTGCTCATCGGGGAGATGACGGTCGGGGGAGTCTGACGGCCTCCTCCGTCGGTACCGGATAGCCGGACTCGTCGGCGGGGACCAGCACGACCTCCAGGTTCGCGAAGGCTCGAGCGAAGGCCAGCCGCTCCTCCTGCTCCGGCCCGACCAACACGATCAACACGCCGGGGGCCTCGGTTCCGACCGCGCCGACGTCGATCCCGCCCAGCGCCGGTTCCGCCGGGTCGCCGCCGCCCGCTCC
>JBHELE010000192.1:0-13879 GCA_046263235.1 Actinomycetota bacterium | reverse complement strand
GAGCGAGGGTGTCCGAGAAGCATGCCAACTTCATCGTGGCCGGCCCCGGCGCGCTTGCTACCGACGTCCGGCGGCTCATCGAGGACGTCACCGAACGCGTCGAGTCACGATTCGGGGTCCGGCTGGAGACCGAGGTGCAGTTCGTCGGAGCGTTCGATGACGCCGACGCCTGATCGCCGGGCGAATCGCCGCCGGTTACGTCTCCCCGCCGGATGGGCGTTTTCCGTCGTCGGCCTGGTCGTGATCGCGGCGGCCGCCGCTGCGGTCACGCGATCCGCCATCTTCGCCGCCGCCACGATCGACGTCCGAGGCAACCACCACCTGGGCCGAGGCGAGATCTTGCGGCTGGCGGGAGTGAGCGAGAAGACGAACCTGATGTGGTTCTCGCCTGGGCGCGTCGAGGACGTGCTTGAGGGCGATCCATGGATCGCGGACGCGTCCGTGACTCGGGCCCTCCCGTCGACGCTGACGATCTCCATCAGGGAGCGGATGCCGATCGCGGTCGTCGAGGGGGGGAGAGCGTTCGTCGTCGCGAGTGACGGCACGATCCTCGGGCCCGCGGAAGCGAGCCAGATGACCTCCGCCCTTCCGTCGATCCACGCTTCGTACCGGCGGGTGACGACGGCCGCGGCGCTCCCGGCATCGACGCCGGGTTTGATCGTGCTCCGCTCCATGCCAGCCTCCCTGCGGAAGCTGGTCATGGGTGTCCGGCTCGATTCGAAGGGGTTCCTCACCGTCGAGCTCGATGGGGGAGCGGTGGCGATCTACGGCGACGCGTCGCAATCCGCAGCGAAGGCCGCTGCCGTGCAGGCGCTCCTCCGCTACGCCGCTCGACGCGGTATCGAGCCGAGGCGCATCGACGTGCGGGCCCCGGACCGCCCGGCCATGATCCCCGCACCGACCGTCGATTCGTAGCGACGCTCCCGCGCCAATTTTTTTGGCACACCTTGCGGAATTGGAGTTGACCGCTGGTCGCCTCTCGTGTACATTCCTCGCCTTGCAGGTTAGGTTTACATAACACTAACCGTCAAGTTGAGGAAAAGATGCGCAGGCGAAGCGGCACTTCCCCAGGTGGCGGGGTGTCGATGACCCCCAGGAAGGAGGAGAGGACCATGCAGGCTCCCCAGAACTACCTTGCCGTGATCAAGGTCGTCGGCATCGGCGGCGGCGGCGTCAACGCCGTCAACCGCATGATCGAAGCCGGGCTGCGAGGCGTGGAGTTCATCGCGATGAACACCGACGCTCAGGCCCTGCTGATGTCTGAAGCTGACGTAAAGCTTGATATCGGTCGAGAGACGACGCGCGGGCTCGGTGCCGGGTCGAATCCGGAGGTGGGTCGGCGCGCGTCAGAGGAGCACCGGACCGAGATCGAGGAGATCTTGAAAGGTGCCGACATGGTCTTCATCACCGCCGGCGAAGGTGGTGGCACCGGAACCGGCGGGTCGCCGATCGTGGCAGACATCGCGAAGTCCCTCGGCGCCCTGACCATCGGCGTCGTCACGCGGCCGTTCTCGTTCGAGGGACGCAAGCGGGCCGCCCAGGCCGACATGGGGATCACCGAGTTGAAGACCGCGGTCGACACCCTGATCGTGGTTCCCAACGACCGCCTTCTCCAGGTGTCCGACCCGGGGACGCCGGTGTTGGACGCGTTCCGAATGGCCGATCAGGTGCTGTACCAGGGCGTCGACGGCATCACCTCGCTGATCATGACGCCCGGCCTGATCAACCTCGACTTCGCCGACGTGAAGGCCGTCATGACGGGTGCCGGATCCGCCCTCATGGGCATCGGCCACGGCAGCGGCGAGAGCCGGGCGGAAGAGGCGGCCAGGGGAGCGATCTCCTCTCCGCTGCTCGAGGCCTCGATCGAAGGCGCGAAGGGCGTGTTGCTGTCGATCGCCGGCCCGTCCGACCTCGCCCTGCACGAGGTGAACCGGGCCGCCGAGACGATCACGAAGGTGGCGCACCCGGACGCCAACATCATCTTCGGCGCGGTCATCGACGACTCGCTCGGCGACGAGATCCGGGTGACGGTCATCGCCGCCGGCTTCGACAAGATCGGCGGCAATGGTCGAAACGGGCGCCTGTCCCGCGTCCTCGAGGGCGAGCCGGCGGCCCGCCAGCCCGTCCCCTCGCTGCTGGCGGACGAGGAAGAGGAAGAGGAGATGTTCAAGCCTGCTCCGGCGACCGTCACGTTCGACGCGGAGGAGGACCTCGACATCCCCGCCTTCCTGAAGAGCTAGGGGCCGCGTCCAGCCCCACACGACGTGGGGGCGGGAGGGTGGACGGAGGCGCCCTTCCCCCGCCTCACGGGAGACCGTCCCGCCCCCCACGCTCTCGACATGTTGGTGCGACGGACCTCCCGCCCTCATGGTGTCGCTGTGCTCGTTTCCGCCGAGCTCGAGCGGACCGGGGTGCTGGTGGCGTTCAGCGAACGAAGCGGTGGGGTGAGCGATCCGCCGTTCGACACGCTGAACCTCGGATTCACGCGCGATGATCCTGACCGAGTTCGGGCGAACAGATCGCGACTCTGCTCCTCGCTCCAGATCGAAGCGTTCGCGCGCGCGTGGCAGGTCCACGGCGCTGGCGTCGGCTTCGTCGGTCCGGACGCCGCCCGCGCCGGGTTCACCGACCACGTGACCGCGATACCGGACACGGACGCCCTGGTGACCGACGTCTCGGGCATCGCCCTTTCCATCCTGACCGCCGACTGCGTCCCCGTCGCCATCGCCGATCGGCGCGGCCACACGGTCGCGGCCGTGCATGCGGGGTGGCGCGGTCTCGCGGCCGGCGTGATCGAGGCGGCGGTGGCCGAGTTCCGGGGAGGCTCCCCCACGGCGGTGATCGGCCCGGCCATCGCCGCACACCACTACGAGGTGGGACGGGACGTCGCCGACGCGGTGGCGTCGGTGGCGAACGGGTCGGTCGTGGGGTTCGAAGGAGATCGGATCACGCTCGACCTTCCCGCCGCCGCGGCCGCCATCCTGGAGTCGAACGGCGTGCCCGTGATGGAACGTGACGCGAGCTGCACGGCCTGCGAACCCGCTCGGTTCTTCTCCTACCGGCGCGATGGCGAGACCGGTCGGCAGGGCATGATCGTCATGCGCCGATGAACAATCTCATCGCGGCGGTCACCCGCGTGCGGCGCCGGATCGACGCCGCGTGTGCCCGGTCAGCGCGGCGGTCCGACGCGGTCACGCTGATCGGGGCGACGAAACATGTGCCTGCGGACGTCATCGTCGCGGCCCGAGCCGCCGGCATCCGGCACTTCGCCGAGAACTACGCGAAGGAGCTCGAGGCGAAGGCAAGGGAAATCGAGGCCACGTGGCACTTCATCGGCACGCTGCAGGCCGGGACGGCCAGGAAGGTCGCCGATCATGCGCGCGTCGTGCATTCGGCTGAACCGGGCGGCGGCCTGACGGTCCTGGCGCGCCGGGCGGCGTCATCGGGTCGAATCCTCGACTGCCTCGCCCAGGTCGATTTCACGGGGCACCGCCAGGGCGTGGACCCGGACGACCTCGACCGATTCCTGGAGGAGGCGGCCGCCCTGGATGGGATTCGGGTGGTCGGGCTCATGACGCTCCCGCCGCTCACGCCGGAACCCGAACACGCCCGTCCGTATTTTCGACGGCTTCGAGACCTCCGTGATGGCCTCCTCGGACGGTGGCCGACCCTCCGAGAACTCTCCATGGGAATGTCTGCCGATTTCGAAATCGCCGTGGAGGAAGGCGCTACGATGGTGCGCGTCGGAACGGCCCTGTTCGGACTTCGTCCGAGAGACGGCGCCGTGCCGGGCGTTTCCATCGAGGCGCCGGGCGACGGTGCTTGAGGAGATCGCAACATGGCGGGCGTATGGAAGAAGACCCTGCACTATCTCGGCCTGGTCGAGGACGAAGAGCTCGACGACCTCGAAGACGACGCCGACCAGCTTTCCGGCCGAGCCGAGGCGGCGCAGGTCCGGCGTCTCGGCCGTGCTGAGGTGAGTCCGGCCCTGGACCGCCCCGAGGCGATCGTTCGCACGATGCCATCCATCCGCCCGGCCGCGACCGTCTCCATCCATCGAGCCGAGCCGAAGCGGTTCAACGAAGCCCGCGAGATCGGTGAGCGGTACCGGCAGGGCGTTCCGGTGATCATGAACCTGCAGGGGGCCGACGATCCGGTTGCTCGGAGGTTGGTCGACTTCGCTTCGGGCTTGGTGTTCGGGCTCGATGGGAAGATCGAGATGGTGGCGTCGCGCGTCTACCTGCTGACACCCGCCGACGTCGAGGTGTCGGCCGAGGAGCGGGAGCGACTGGTCGAAGGCGGGTTCTTCAACCAGCTGTAGACGCCCGGCTGGATCCCGCAGGAAATCGAGGCCATGGAGATCATCTGCATCCTGCTGTGGGCGTACTTCGTGGTCCTGCTGGCGCGGGTGCTCTCCTCATGGTTCCCCATCCCGCCATCGGGTCCGGTGGCCCGCGCGGTCGGTTTCGTGTACGACGTCACCGAGCCGGTCCTTCGTCCCCTTCGGAACCTACTTCCCCCGATGCGGATGGGCGCGATGGGCCTCGACCTCTCACCGATCATCGTGTTCATCGTGATCTCGATTCTCATCAACGTGTTCTGTGCCGGCTAGGGATCGCTGTCCTCGATGCGGTACGCTCCGGACCGACACCGACTGTCGCACGATGAGTGGTCCTGGTCGTCTCCGGCGGCCACCGGATCGCGGGAGCGTTCGTGATGGCTGACAACGACAGCACGACCCCATCCGCGGCGATGCCCGAGGCGGGCCTGCAACGCCTCACCCCGGTTGACGTGCAGCAAAAGCAATTTCGTCTGGCGTTCCGGGGCTACCACGAGCGCGAGGTCGATGAGTTTCTGGACGATGTGACCGAGGAGCTGGCGAGGTTGCACGCCGAAAACCGCCGGCTTCGCGAAGAGCTCGGCGGCGACCGCGAAGGCGTGGCCGGCGCCAGGACTGGTCGCGTTTCGGCCGAGGCCGAGGATGGCGCTCGCCGGCTCCTCGACGAAGCCCGCGCTCGGGCAGCGGCGATCGTGGCCGACGCCGAATCGCGGGCCGCCGCCCTCCTGCACGAGGCGCGGATGTCGGGGTCAGGAGGTGCCGCACCCGGCCCTGAGCGGACCGGGACCGACGAGAGGCTCACGCGCGTGCTGGCCCGGGAGAAGGAGTTCTTGCAGCGACTGGCCGGACTCATCCAGGGCCACGCCGAAGCCGTAAAGCAAGAAGTCCGGACCGTCAAGGAGAGCGGTACGCCCGAACCGTCCCCGCCCGGGCCCGCCATGGTGGCCACACCCGAGCCGGCCGCGCCCCCCGAACCGGCCACGTCGGCCGCCGCGGCCGTTGCGGCGGAATCCGCAGCCTCACCTGCCGCGGACATGGCGGAGGCCAGCGGCCTGGACGAGGGATCGATTGAGCGCGAGCCGGCGCCGGCGTCCGAGGCGGCAGCGACATGGGAGTCGACGCCCGAACCAGCCCCGCCACCGGAGCCCGAGCCGGTGTGGGAGTCGAGTCGTCGGGCCGACGCGGATGCGACGCCCGCTCCGGCGTGGCAGTCGACGGCCGAGCCCGAACCCCCGCTCGCCGCCCCGACCGACACGGACGCCGAGTCACGTGCGGAGCCGTCCGCGGCATCCGAGATGGCTCCACCGCTCGAGCCGGTCGCCGACACCGGCGATGAATGGCCCACGCCCGGTGAACGCCGACCATGGCCCGTCGTCGCCGAGGCACCGGCGGAAGCCGAGGTCGTTCCCGAGCCGGTGTCCGCCGACGGGCCGGGCGGAGCCGAGGTCGTGCCCGAGCCGGTGTCCGCCGAGGGGCCGGACGGCGGAGAACGTGATGAGCCCATCGCGCCCAACGCGCCGTGGGCATCGTCCGAGGTCGCGATGGGACCGCTCCCGGAGGGTGGGGAAGGGGCCGACGCCACCGACCAGGCCCCCACGAGCGTCGAGGATGAGCGGGGCGAGCGATTCGGGCCGGTCGATTGGGCGACCGAGCTCGCCGAGCCGTACGAGGAGCCGGAGGAATCAGCCGGGTCGCGCCGCGACGAGGCGGAGGATCCTCGGCCTTCGTTCGAGCAGCCCACGCTGACCGGGGATGAGAGCGCCGACTCCGGCGGCGGGGTGACCGACGTCGATCGACCGGACGATCGGGAAGGCGGGGAGCGCTTCGGCGATGAGCACGAGCACGACAGCCGCCAGGACCCCACCCGCTCGGACGCGTCGGGCGGTGGCGAAGCGCATCAAGGCCCGAAGCGCTCGGATGCTGACGAGGAACAGTCCATTCGCGAGCTGTTCTGGGGCGAGGAGGGCTAGCCCGCCCCCTCGCCACAATCCAGCCGTCGTTCAGGCCCGGCGGAGAAGCAGTCGAACCTCCACGCCGTCCACGTTCGCGCCGGCTTCGGCCTCCCAGCGGTCCTCGCTCGGGTCGCTGAGCGATCCGACGTCGACCTCGTCGGCCAACGTCTCGGCCGAGATCACGGAGGTGCTGGTCCCGACGGCATAGAACAGTCGCGCCTCGGGGTCGACCTCGACACGCAGGACGATCCGGTCGGTCACGTCCAACCCGGCAGACTTTCGGAGGCTCTGGACGTGGTGGAGGAGCTCGCGGACCATCCCCTCGCGGCGGAGGTCTGGATAGCGCTCCAGGTCGAGTTCGAGCGCCACCGTGACGCCTCCGTCCGACGCCAGCCCCCATCCGGCTCTCGTCTGTTGCACGAGCTCGACGTCGTCGGCCGACAGTGATACCGGCTCGGGCAGCCCGACGTCGACCTGCACCGATTCCCCGCGGGCCAGAGCCGCGGCGAGCGTTCCGTCGTCGCGGTCGAGCTGGGTTCGAACTTCGTGCGCCATCGATCCGAGCCGCGGCCCGAGCACGCGGAAGTTCGGCCTGGCCCTCCAGCCGGTCAGCGCTTCCGCAGACTCGGCGAAGGAGACGTCTTTCACGTTGAGCTCGTCCGCGATGACGTCCAGCAGCGGGACCAGGCGGGCGGGGTCACCCGGAACGTGAAGGAGCGCCCGCGGGAGGGGAACCCGCACGCGAACCTTGGCATCGGTTCGGACCTGGCGTCCCAGCGAGACAACCGCCCGGGCCGTCTCCATGGCGTCGTCGAGCGCGGGGTCGACCAGATCCGCCTTCGGCTGGGGGTAGTCGGTCAGGTGCACGGACTCCGGCGCCTCGGGGTCGACGGATCGGACGAGGTTCCGGTACAGCTCCTCCGCCAGGAACGGCGTGAACGGGGCCAACAAGCCAGCCAGCGTGACCAGGCATTCCCGCAGGGTCGCGTACGCGGCGAGCTTGGCCTTCGCGGCCGATTCCCCGTCGGCGGTGCGCGCCGGATCCCAGAATCGGCGACGAGACCGCCGGACGTACCAGTTCGACACGTCGTCCACGAGCTGCGAGATCCGCCGCGCTGCCCCGGTCGCATCGAAGGCGTCCATCGACCGCCGCACGTGAGCCACGGTCGCATGCAGCTGGGACAGCGCCCACCGATCGAGCGGCGGCCTCGCTTCGACCGGCGGGGTCGCGGAGAGGTCGGGGTCGTCGATGTTCGCGTACGTGACGAAGAAGGCATACGTGTTCCACAGCGTCAGCAACGTCCGGCGAACGACCTCCCCGATGATGTCGAACGAGGCGCGGCGGTCCGCCCACGGCGAGCCGGACGCGACCATGAACCACCGAACGGCATCGGCCCCATAGCGGTCGAACGCTTCCTCGGGCTGGATCACGTTGCCGAGCCGCTTCGACATCTTTCGGCCTTCGGCATCCAGCACGAGGCCGTGGCAGATCACGTTTCGATACGCGCTCTGCCCGAACAGGAGCACGCCTTCCGCCATCAGGGAGTAGAACCACCCGCGGGTCTGGTCGATCCCCTCGGCGATGAAATCCGCCGGGAATCTCCGGTCGAACACCACCGCGGCCGGCGAGTTGGGCCCCATGTATCCCCACTGCGCGAACGGCATGGCTCCGGAGTCGAACCACGTGTCGATCACCTCGGGCACGCGCCGGGCCGGCTCGCCGCACTCCGGGCATGTGATCGAGACGTCGTCGATGGCCGGGCGGTGCGGATCGATGCCGGAGACGTCGCGTCCGGCCAGTTCGGACAGCTCGGCCAGCGAGCCCACCACGGTCCGATGCTCGGACGGGCACATCCAGACCGGCAGGGGCGTGCCCCAGTACCGCTCGCGCGACAGCGACCAGTCGACGTTGTTTCGTAGCCAGTCGCCGTACCGGCCTTCCTTGATGTGCTCCGGATACCACCGCACGGTCTCGTTCGCGTCGAGCAGCTCTCGCTTGCGCTCGGTGGTCCGGATGTACCAGGACGGCCGGGCGTAGTAGATGAGCGGCGTCTCGCATCGCCAGCAGTACGGATAGGTGTGTTCGTACGTGCCGGACGAGACGAGCAGCTTTCGTGCCGCGAGATCCTCGACGATCAGGAGGTCGGCATCCTTCACGAACCGCCGCCGCACGAACTTCGGGGCGAGTCCGGTGAACTTCCCCTCTTCGTCCACCGGATTGAACATCGGCCACCCCTCTCGCCGGGCGACCTCGAAGTCCTCCGCACCGAACGCCACCGCCATGTGCACGATGCCGGTCCCTTCCGCCGTCGTGACGAAGTCCGGCGCGGCCACGACGCGGTGCGTGTCGGCGTCCTCGACGTTCGGGTATGGCGGGCGGTAGTGGCTCCCGACGAGCTTCGAACCGGGGAAGGACGCGACGACCTCTCCGTCCTCGGCCACTGTGTGCCGAAGGTTCTGGGCCACGACGAGCGACTCCGTGCCACGCGAGATCCGAACGTAGGTCTCATCCGGAGCGACGGCCAGCCCGAGGTTCGAGATGAGCGTCCATGGGGTCGTGGTCCAACCCACCAGGCTCACGCCGACCAGCTCGTCGTGGGGCGACTCCGTGACGGGGAACTTCACGTAGACACTCGGATCCTCGACCGTTCGATACCCCAGCGCCACCTCGGCGTCCGACAGGCCGGTGCCGCATCGCGGGCAATACGCCGTGACCCGCAAGTCCTGGTACAGCAGGCCCATCTCGTGCAACCGCTTCACGGCCCACCACACGCTCTGCACGTACTGGGCATCCATCGTCCAGTACGCGTCGTCCATGTCGATCCAGAAACCCATTCGCTCGCTGACGCGCTTCCAGTCGTCGACGTAGCGGCGGACCGACTCTCGGCACAGCCGCACGAACTCGGCCACGCCGAACGCTTCGATGTCCCGCTTCGACTTCGTACCGATGGTCTTCTCCACCTCGACCTCGACCGGGAGGCCGTGGCAGTCCCACCCGGCTTTTCGGTTGACGAAGTGGCCGGTCATGGTTCGGTACCGGGGGTACAGGTCCTTGAACGTCCGGGCCTCCACGTGACCGATGTGGGGACGGTTGTTCGCCGTGGGCGGGCCGTCGTAGAAGACCCATTCCGGGGACCCCTCCCGCAGGCGGAGGCTCTTGGCGAAGATGTCGTGCTGGTGCCAGAAGTCGAGCACGGAAAGCTCGAGGGCGGGCAGGTCGACCTTCGTCTCCACCGGTGTGAACTTCGCCATCCTTCCTCCTCGGCGGCCCTGGGCCACCCGCACAACTGAAAACGCCCCGTCCCGGTCAGGGACGAGGCGTCGGCCCCGCGGTACCACCCTGGTTGGCGACCCCTCGCGAGGCACGCCCGCTCCTCGGCTGCCGCGGCTCGAGGCCGCGAGAGCCTCCCGCTGTCACGGGCGGGACCCGTCCGCGTCTACTGGGCGCCGGGGCACCGTTCGGGCGGCGGCTCGGGGAGGATGTTCACCGGGGCCGGACGCCAGGCTCCCACCATCCCCGGCTCGCTTCGATCCGACGGATCCGGTTACTCGTTCCCGTCTTCGCCTTTTATCGACGGCATTGTACCGTCCGAGCGGCCCCGCCCTGGGAGGCGCTCAGTCGGCGGAGACTGGGATGGGAAGCAGCCGCACGTCGGACGACTGCCGCTGTCGATGGCGGACGTACGCCACGCTGCACACGACGCCGAGGATGGTCGCTCCGAACTGGACCGGCGGCTCCAGGGTCATCACGAGTCCGGGCGACACGGTCAGCGCCAGCACGGCCTGTTGGGCGGCGGACAGCAGCAGCAGGATGCCCCAACCGACCGAGAGCGTGCAGAACACGGACATGGCCGCGGGGTGCGCCCAGGCCCGCCGTAGATTCGCCCGCCCCAGCGGGCATTCGGTCGACAGTGTCACCGCCAGGGTCCGGGTCAGCGGGCGCCGAACCAGCGCGGAGATGGTGAAGGTCAGGCCTATCAAGGCGGTGACGACCGCTCCCTTCGCCAGGATGAACATGGGCGATCGCAACCAGAACGCCAAGGCGACGGACCCCGCCGTCATGAGCAGGAACAGGAGACCGACCGGGCTCTGGGCCCGCCTGGTCACCGCGCGCACCACGGCGTCGAGCAAGGGAACCGACGAGGCCGCGGCCAGGGCCACCAGGACCGAGACGTGCTGAGAGACCAACAAGTAGATCAGCCCCGGGAGGGCGACGCCCGGTAACAGCTGCCGAGCGATGGTCCGCACATGACCCAACTGCGTCTCCTTTGCCGCAGCTCGTCCATGCCGAGCTATTGATCGGGCGGGGCCGAATCCTTACGGATGGCTCCGACACGGCGTCACCCGGGGCGACCTTCACTGTAGGCGCTGAAGTCGGGACCTGTCCGGCGGAATGCGCAAAATACCCAATATTCGGTACCGGCTCGTGCCGGCCCGGCTTCGAGTGTCCCCACACCCGCTATCCTTGGTCGCCAATCCCGTTCCGATGAGTCGCCCGACGGTGCCACGATGACCACGAAATCGCCGTTCTCCGCGAAAGAGAAGAAAGAACTGAGAGAGCGCCTGCTTGCCGAGCGGCGCGACCTTCAAGCCCAATATGACGAGATCGAGCAATCGACCTTCTCCTCCGACCAGTCCGACCTGACGGGGGAGATGGGGTTCGACGAGGAGTACGCCGACGCGGGGACGGCCACGTTCGAGCGTGAGCGGGACCTCTCGCTGGTCAACAACCTGCGCGACCTCATGGATCGGATCGACAAGGCGGTGGTGAAGATGGATCAGGGGACGTACGGCCTCTGTGACCGCTGCGGCAAACCGATCGAGAAGGCCCGGTTGAAGGCGCTGCCCTACGCGAACCTCTGCCTCAAGGACAAGCAGGCCGAAGAACGCGTTCGATAGCGGCGTGAGCCGGGGCGTCCGCTTGGCCGCGCTGCTGTACGCCATCGCCGGCACGGCCTACCTCGCCGACCGAGCCACCAAGCTATGGGTCGAGGCGACCCTCATCGGTCGGCCGCCCATCGTGGTGATCCCGAAGGTGCTCCAGCTGAGCTACACGACCAACGCCGGAGGCGCCTTCGGGGTGTTCGGAGGTCAGCCCTGGCTGTTCTTCACGGCGACGCTGGCGGTCGCGGTGGTCATCGTCGTGCTGTCAACGCGGCTGACGTCGGTCGCCACCGCGGTCGGGCTTGGGCTGATCATGGGGGGCGCGCTGGGGAACCTGACCGACCGCATCATCCACGGTCCGGGCGTGTCGGGGCGGGTGACCGACTTCATCGACCTGCACATATGGCCGGTGTTCAATCTCGCGGACTCGGCCATCGTGATCGGAGCGTTCCTGGTGGTTCTGAGCGGCGTTCACCGCGACCGCGCTACCGCGAAAGACGACGCCGCCTGACCCCTTTCGGCGCGGGTCCCTCGGTCCGAGCGGTGCGCGGCGCGCTTGACGATCTGAGCCAGGTTGGGAACGTTTTCCTCACCGTGCGTCGGGTTTCGTCCAAACATCGGCCGGTCCGGCCGTGACCGAGAAGCGCTTCACGGCGGAGCCTGGGCGCCTCGACGTGGTCGTGGTGAAGGCGCTCGGCATCGCCCGAGCCGATGTTCAGCGAGCCATTGCGCGGGGAGGAGTGCTGGTCGACGGCACGCCTCGCCCGAAGTCCTTCCGGTTGGCCGGCGGCGAACGAGTGGAGGTCTCGCTGCCGGACCGGGCACACCTCGAGCCGTCGTTCGAGCAGGTGCAGATCGCGTATAGCGATGAGGATCTCGTCGTTGTGTCCAAGCCCGCTGGCCTGCTCACTCACCCAACGGCGTCCCATCGGTCCGACACCCTGGTGAATCGGCTGATCGCGATGGGCGTGACCCTCGCCCCGGGTGACGACCCGGACCGGCCGGGGATCGTGCATCGGCTGGATGCCGGCACGTCCGGCCTGATGGTGGTCGCATCGTCGGCGCGGGCGCGGCAGCGGTTGGCCGAGATGTTCCGGCGGCACGAAGTCGATCGGCATTACCTGGCGATGGTTCGGGGCCGGCCTGCCCAAGATCAGTTCCTGATCGAGGCACCCCTCGAACGGCGTCGGGCCCGGATCCGGGTGGGCGTCGTCACCGGCCGAGCCGCGTCAACGGAGGTCGTCGTGCGGCAGCGGTTCGACCGCGCGGCGTTGGTTGAAGCCAGGCCCAGGACCGGACGCACGCACCAGATTCGGGTACACCTCTCGGCCGTCGGGCATTCGATTCTTGGCGACCGCGTCTACGGCGGGGGAGGGGACGACGCGAAGCGCTTGGGCTTGACGCGACCGTTCCTCCACTCCTGGCGGATCGCCTTTGATCACCCGGTCACCGCCGAGCGGATCGAGGTCGAGGACCCCCTCCCCGACGATCTCGCCCGAGCTCTCGCACGCCAGTCACGGTCGTGAACGGTCCCGTACTCCACGAGCGCCGATCGCCCGGCGATCACGCGCCGGGCCCGGGGATAACGCCCAGCTGCTGGAGCATCGTGAGCTGGTCAACCACGTGCCAATGCTCGGCCAGCTTCCCGTCTCGGACCCGGTGGATATCGATCCCGGCGATGCTGAACGACCGGTCGGTGGGGGGCATGCCCAGGAAGTTGCCCACGTGCCGGCCGTCGTTCGTCCATCGGACCGCGACCTTGTCGTCCTCGGCGATCACGTCGTGGAGGGTGAAGCGTGGTTTGAGCGACGAGACGAACAGCGACGCCCGGTCCTTCAGGCCCTGCAAGCCCGAGCCCTGGCCCGGAAGCGGGTCGTGCTCCTCGTAGTCATCCACCGCGATCTCATCGAGCACATCGAGGTTGCCTTCGTTCAGCACCTCGTCGTAATAGCGCTGTACCACCCGTTTGTCGTCCTCGGTCGACATCGCACCCCTTCCATCGGTGTTACGGATGCTGCCGTGATCGGCGATTCCGTCGCTACGATCTCACAGGAAGCCACACGCCTGGCACGACGAGGCTCTATCGACGGGCGCGGGCGGGGTCCTTGAGGTACAGCGCGTACTGCGTCCTGACCTCTTCCCGCGAGGCCAGCAGGGCGTCTTCGACGTCTGGAGGCAGTCGCCGGCTCTCGATCAGATCCGAGAGCTTCTTGGGGTCGACCGTCATGACCTGATCCCACAGACCGAGCGGCTCCAGGATCCGGCGGACCGCCTCGACATTGGGCGCGGTGACGTGCTGCGGTCGCCGGTCGATGGCAGCTCCGTCCGAGCCGAACAGGCGCCGGTATCCATGTTCCTGGCAGAACGCGTTGATGAGCGCCTTGAGGTCCTCCAGCCGGCGGTACGTCTCCCAGTCCTGCCGCTTCAACGTGATCCATTCGTCGACGATCGCCGTCATGTTGGGGGCCGGATCGCCCCCCTCCTTCTCGTACTTGTGACGGAACAGCGGGCACCGGGCCTGGAAGTCGCACCAGTCGCACAGGGGATTAGGGCGGGGCTCGAACTTCCCCGCGGCGATCCGTTCGGAAACCGTGGCGATGCGCCGCCTGAGCTCGTCGGCGTCTCCCGGCGTCCGAAACGTGGTCATGCGCTGCCCAGGGAGGAGGAAGTACAGGGTCAGGCGCTCCGGTTCGATGCCCCAGAT
>JBHELE010000191.1:0-3656 GCA_046263235.1 Actinomycetota bacterium | reverse complement strand
GGCATGTAGTACTTGTCGTCGCGGGCCATACGGCGGGCGACCTCGATGGCTCCATTCGTTCCCTTGTCGGCCGGCGTGAATACGATCTCCGCGCCGTACAGCTCGAGGAGTCGAACGCGTTCCTCGGACGCGTTCTCCGGGATGACGATGGTGAGCCTGTATCCCTTCCGCGCTGCGACCATGGCCAGGGCGATCCCGGTGTTCCCCGACGTCGGTTCGAGGATGACCATGCCCGGCTTCAGCGCCCCCGCTTCCCCGGCCTCCTCAACCATGGCCCTAGCGATGCGGTCCTTCAGGGACCCGGTCGGGTTCTGCCCCTCGAGCTTCGCCCACACGCGCACGGCGGGGTGGGGTGACATGCGCTGAATCCCCACCAGCGGCGTGTTCCCGATCGCGTCCAGGATGTCGTCGGCCCTCATGGCCGCCGATTATCCCAGCAGGTAGCGACATCCCCATGCCGTTCGGTCGCACCTCGATGTGGTCGCGCGTTTGTGAGCAGTCCGACGCCCGGGAACAATGCGTGGGTGCAGACCGGGCCGCCTTCCCAGCCGACCGCGCCCGATCGTCCAGACGTTTCTCGGGCTCCCCGAGCGGACGCCGCGTTGTGGGCGTCGGGACTGACGAAACGGTTCGGCGAGACGGTCGCCGTGGTCAGCCTAGACGTCCAGGTTCCGAAGGGAAGCTTCTACGGGCTGGTCGGGCCGAACGGGGCGGGCAAGACGACGACCCTGCGCATGGCCACCGGTCTCCTCCGCCCGGACGACGGGGCGGTGCGCGTCGAGGGCATCGATGTGTGGCGCGATCCGGTGGCGGCGAAGCGTGCCATCGGCGTCGTCCCGGAGGACCTCCGGCTATTCGAACGGCTGACCGGGCGAGAACTGCTGACGTACAACGGTCTCCTCCGTGGCATGCCGCCGGATGTCATCGACGAGCGGACGGAGGAGTTGCTAAAGGTGCTTGACCTCACGGACGCCGAGAGGACGCTCGTCATCGACTACTCCCACGGTATGCGAAAGAAGATCGCGCTCGCCGCGGCCTTGCTGCACGCCCCGAGGATCCTGTTCCTCGACGAGCCATTCGAGGCCATCGACCCTGTCTCGGCCCGCAGAATCCGATCGGTCCTGGAGCGCCACGTGCGAGCAGGCGCCACGGTCATCTTCTCGAGCCACGTCATGGAGCTGGTGGAGCGGCTGTGCGATCGAGTCGGCGTCCTGCACCGTGGCCGGTTGATCGCCGATGGACCGATCGACGAAATCCGGCGCGGGCAGTCGTTGGAGGATCGCTTCGTTGAGCTCGTGGGCGCCTCCGCGACGCCGGTCGACTCATTGAAATGGTTGGAATCTTCCTCCGGCTGAAGATCCGGCTCATCCGGAACGGGTTCCGCGCCCACGGGTTTCGAATCGTATTCTTCATCCTCGGCGCGGTCTTCGCCGCCGAATTCGCGGTCGGAGGCTTCGCGGTGCTGGCGACATCCTCGGGCGACCCGACCGCCCGCGTCGCCCTCCCGGTCACCGGCTTCACGGCATTGTTCGTCGGCTGGTTGCTGATTCCGGCATTCGGATTCGGCCTCGACGAAACGCTCGACCCGACCCGACTGACTCTGCTCCCGCTGTCCCGCCGCCAACTGATGGCCGGGCTGTTCACGGCGTCGGCGACCGGACTGGGACCGGCAGCCACCTTGCTCGCGTTGTGCGGCGCCCTCGTCGGGTATGCGTCGTTCGGTCCGGGGACGCCGATCGTCGCCGCCGCGATCGCGCTCGAGTTCGGATGTTGCGTCGCCGGATCCCGAGCCGTCACCGCTGCGCTGTCCTCGTTGCTCCGGCGACGGCGGGTCCGTGATCTGTGGGGGATCGCGCTATTTCTGTTCGCCCTCCTGTTTAACGGACTGTTTCAGGGCGTGCGGTTCCTGGGCCGAACGCTGACGCCTGATGATCTGCTTCAGATCTCGCGGGTCATGCGGTGGACGCCGCCGGGAATGCTCGGACAAGCCATCGTCGACGCCGACGGGGGACGGTTCGGCATCGCGCTCGCCGGGCTCCTGCCGCCCCTCGTGTTCGTCGGTGATCTCGGCGTGTGGTGGGCGACGACCCTCGAAGGCCTAACCACGCGCGCGGAGCCGGTGTCCGCGCCGCGTGAGACTGAGCGCGTGGGGAAGGCCAAACGCGCGCTGCCCGGCGGCGGGCTGTTCCCACGGGCGGCTCGGTTCCTCCCGAGGAATCGGTGGGGCGCGGTCGCCGCCAAGGACCTTCGGTACCTGTCGCGTGAGCCGATGCTGAGAGCGCAACGCCTGACGACGTTCCTGTTCGCGATCGGCGCGGTGGTGGCCGTCGCCCTGGTCCCGGCCGTTCGCCACCCTCCGACGACACTCGCCTCGAGCCTGCTCCTCTGGTGGTTTGGCCTGGGCGCGATGTCGCAGTTCGCCCAGGACCGTGGCGCGTACTGGATGAACGTCGCCGCAACGGGCGAGCCGGAGGACGACCTGGTCGGTAAGAACGTCGTCCTCGGGCTCATGATCCTCCCGGTATTCCTGATCGTCGCAGTGGCGACGGCGGCGCTCACGGGTGGGTGGCGGTATCTCCCGGTAGCGATCGCCACGGGGCTCGGTTCGTTCGGCATCGCCTTGGGCGTCGGAAACGTCGTGTCCGTGCGCTTCGCCCAACCCATGCCCGAGACGATGACGAACTTGTGGGCGCACACGACGGGTCAAGGAGCCAGGACGGTCGGCCTCATGATGATCGTGTTCTTTGGCAGTCAGCTCCTCGTCGCGCCGATCGCCGTTCTCGTCTTGTTGGGGCTCACGTCATGGTCGCCGCTGTTGATCGTGGCCATCCCCGTTTCGCTGGCGTACGGCGCGACGATGTACGTCCTCGGGCGCAAGATCGCGGCCGAGTGGCTTCGCCATCGCCAGACTCAGTTGCTGGAGGCGCTGAGCCCGCGGGCCGCGTGAGAGCTAGAGCTCTGGTTCGCCTTCGCGGCGCTTCAGCCACGCCACGCCCACCACGCCAGGACCGGTATGGATGGCCATCGCAGCGCTGAACTCGGTGACGAACGAGGTGCCGCCCAGGCGTCCGGCCAGGTCCTCCGCCGCTTCGGGCCTCGCCGCATGGAACACGGCGCACCGTTCGGCATCCTCGCCCCCGCCGTCCCGCCACTCGCGCAGCACGCGAGACACGGCCGCCTGCTCGCTTCGGGGCAACCCGACACGCTCGGCCACGCCGTCCCGGAACCGAAACACCGGCCGCACGCCGAGCTGAGTGGCCAGGCCGATCGCCATGGCCGGCACGCGACCACTGGCCCGCAGGTAATCGAGCGTCTCCAGCGCGCCGACCAGCTCGACCCGCGACGCGGCGTCCTCCGCGGCGGAGACGACGTCGTCGACCCCGCCTGCCCCGGCCGCCGCCTCCGCCGCCGCCAACACCACCAGCCCGTGTCCTGCCGTGGCGGAGCGCGAATCGACGACGGTCACCGAACGTTCGGTCAGCTCCGCGGCCAACGTCCCGTTTCGATACATCCACGTGAACTCGGCAGCCGGCGTGATCACCACGACGTGCCGTACCTCCACTCGCTCGATGGCGTCGGCGTAGTCGAGCGGCGACGGCGCGGCCGACTTCACCGGCACCCCCTGTTGCAGTGCCGCGTACAGCTCCGCGGCCAAC
>JBHELE010000190.1:0-4351 GCA_046263235.1 Actinomycetota bacterium | reverse complement strand
GACCAGACCGCTCCACGTCCCCGGCGGCGCCGCCGCAGCCGCGGGCGGGGCGGAGCCAGGCGGACCTCGCCCGGGCCGTCGCAGGATTCACAACCGAAGACGGGCGCGAGCGACGAGCGAGCGGCGCCCACGGGCCCCGAGACTGCCGAGGAGTCCGGCGCGGACGTGAGGGCTCCGGCCGCCGCGACGAGGCCACGCCGGCAGCGCCGTCCGGCTCGGCCGGCGGCCTCCGACGCAGAATCGGCGACGGCCCCCGTTTCCGAAGACGTCCCCGCAACGGACGCCGACGAGGATCGACCGCCGGGTTCGACCACCACCGCCGCCCGCCGGCGCCGGCGGCGGCGGGGAGGACGGGGGCGGGCCCGGACATCGAAGCCGGCGGGAGACGCAGACGCCTCCGAGACCGCCGACGTTGCCGATGCCGTTCTCTCCGAGACCGCGGACTTCGACGCCTCGGCATCGGGCCTGACCGCTCCCGCCGAGGAACGTGCCGAAGACGGCACCGGGGACCGCACGGAAGACCAGGCGCCCGCATCGCGGCCGTCGTCGCGACGACGCCGCCGCAGCGCCCCCAAGTCGACGGGTTCGGCCACCGAGACGGCCGACGGCCAGGTGGAGACCGCCGCCGTGGCCGCCGAACGTGACGGCGACGCGCCACAGGCATCCGCCGAGCCGTCGGCCCGGGCCACGCGGACGAGGCGAACCCGGACCACCACGGGCCGCCGCCGGCGTGAGCCGGTCGTCCAGCTCAAGGGCGCCGAGGACAAGACCATGCTCGTCACCGAGCTCGACGACCGAGACCAGATCGCTGTCCTCGAGGACCGAGCGCTGGTCGAGCACTACATCACGCGGTCCGGCTCGCACTCGATGGTCGGCAACATCGCCCTGGGGAAGGTGCAGAACGTCCTCCCGGGCATGGAGGCGGCCTTCATCGACATCGGCCGCGGCAGGAACGCCGTCCTGTACGCCGGTGAGGTCTCCTACGACGAGGACATCGAAGGGGAGGCCCAGCGGATCGAGCACGTTTTGAAGCCGGGCCAGAACGTCATGGTTCAGGTCACCAAGGACCCCATGGGGGGCAAGGGCGCACGGCTCACGCAGGAGATCAGCCTGCCCGGCCGCTTCGTCGTGTTCGTTCCGAACTCGCAGACGTTCGGGATCAGCCGCCGCCTCCCCGACGGAGAGCGGCAGCGGCTGAAGGACATCCTGAACGAGATCCGGCCGCCGGAGCACGGCCTGATCGTCCGGACGGCCGCCGTGGGCGCCAGCGACGAGGACCTCCGGGCCGACCTCGAACGGCTGAAGGAGGAGTGGGACCGCATCGCCAAGAGCGCCAAGCGCGGCCGGGCGCCCCGGGTTCTGTACGAGGAGCCGGAGCTCACCATCCGGGTGGTCCGCGACCTGTTCACCGGCGGAGAGTTTAAGGAGATCGTCACCGACTCGAAGCGGATCTACGAGCTCGTCCGCGGGTACCTGGAGCAGGTCGCGCCGGAGCTGGTCTCGAAGGTCCGGCGATACGAGGGTCAGCTCCCGATCCTCGAGGCGTATCACGCGCTCGAGCAGATCCACAAGGCGCTGGACCGGAAGGTGTGGCTTCCGTCGGGGGGTTACATCGTCGTCGACCGCACCGAGGCCATGACGGTCATCGACGTCAACACCGGCAAGCACGTCGGGAAGGCGAACCTGGAGGAGACGGTCACCAGGACGAACATCGAGGCCGCCGAGGAGATCGGGCGGCAGCTTCGCCTCCGGGACATCGGCGGGATCATCATCATCGACTTCATCGACATGCTGTTCGAACGGAACCGCCACAAGGTGGTCGGGGCGCTGAAGAAGATCCTGGCCCAGGACAAGACGCGCTCACAGGTGTTCGAGATCGGCCCGCTCGGACTGCTCGAGGTCACGCGGAAGCGCGTGTCCGCCGGTTTGCTGGAATCGTTCTCGGAGACGTGTCCGACCTGTGAGGGGCGGGGCATCCTGCTCACGCACAAGTTGTAGGTCCTGCGTTCTTCGACGAAGCGGAGGGGAGAGGCACATGTACGCGGTGATCAAGGCAGGCGGGAAGCAACACCGGGTCCAGCCGGGTGACGTCATCGATGTCGAGCTGATGCACCGCGGCCAGGACGAGAGCGTTTCGTTCAGCCCCATCCTGGTCGTCGACGACGACGGCAAGGCCCACGTGGGCAAGGACCTCGGGAAGGCATCGGTCACGGCGAAGCTGGTCGGCGAGCACAAGGGCGACAAGGTCAAGGTGGTGAAGTACCGCCCGAAGACCGGGTACGCCCGACACCAGGGTCATCGCCAGCTGTACACGCTGGTGGAGATCCAGGAGGTCAAGCTGGGAGGGCGGTCCGCGTCGAAAAAGGCCGAGTCGCGGCCGGCCCCCGAGGCCGAAGTCGAGGCGCCCCCGGAGCAGGTCGCGGCCGCCGCGGACCCCCCCGACGCGAAAGCACCGGCGGAGCCGGAGCCCGGAACCGAGGCGAAGGGCGACGAGACAGCGGCGGCGGAATCGGATGCCGGGACCGAGGCGAAAGGCGTGTTCTCGGCGGGGACGGGCGCGGCAGGTGAGGAGGTCTTCACCACCGAGGACGCATCGCCCGAGCCGGCCGACGAATCCGCCGAGCCGCCAAGGGAGGGCTAGCCGTCTGCTAGCCTGATCGGGCCATGGCACACAAGAAAGGCGGCGGGACGACCCGCAACGGACGCGACTCCGCGGCGAAGCGCCTCGGGGTCAAGAGCTTCGCCGGACAGACCGTGACGGCGGGCTCGATCCTGGTGCGCCAGCGCGGGACCCGCATTCATCCCGGCGACGGCGTGGGCAAGGGTGGGGACGACACCCTGTTCGCCCTCGTCCAGGGCGTGGTCGAGTACCACTCGGCGAGAGGCCGCCGCTACGTGACCGTGGCCCCCCGGTCGTAGCGACCGTAGCTTCGGGTCACGGTTTCCGCTTCGCCTCCCGAATCGATCGCGCCCACAGCGCGATCTCTTCCTTCTTCGACAGGTTCGACGTGACCAGCGCGACGGCGGCGTCGCGCTTCGCCTTGCCCCGAGCGAAGAACCGTCCCTCCCGCTGCATCTCGAGATTGGGCGGGCGCACGAAGTAGAACCCCACCATCGCCGGTCCGGTCCCGCCGCTCAGCCGAACCTCCAGCACGGGGCTGCCCAGGACGCGCCGCGCCCGCTTCACCCGCTCGAGCGGGAAGACCATCTCGTCCGCGTCCTCGTGCGTGGGACGAAACACCAGCGCCGAGGGCTCGAGCCGGAGCGTTCCCTTGACCCCCGCGGACGTGGTCCGGGCGTGCACCATCCACACGGTCGTCTCCGCCGGCTCCACGGGCTCAGCGTACCGGCCCGGCCGTCGGGGGCGGTCTGCCATGATCGCAGCCGTGTTCGTGGATCGAACGACACTGTTCGTCAAGGCGGGAGACGGCGGTGCCGGAAGCGCGTCCGTTCGCCGAGAGCCCTACACGCCGCGGGGCGGTCCTGACGGCGGCGACGGCGGCTCGGGCGGCAGCGTCGTCCTCCGGGTCGACCCTTCGGTGTTCGACCTCTCGACGTACGCCGACCGCCCCCATTGGAAGGCGCAGCCGGGAAAGCCGGGGGGCAGGTCGAACCGAACGGGAGCGGACGGTGAGGACCTCGTCCTTGCGGTCCCGGACGGCACCGTGGTCACCGACGAGCGCGGCCTGCTGGCGGATCTGGTCGGCGAACGGGCGGAGGTCGTGGCCGCTCGCGGGGGGAGGGGTGGCCGAGGCAGCGCCTCGCTGGCGTCGCCCCGCAATCGTGTCCCGCGTATTGCGGAGCCCGGTGAGCCGGGGGAGGAGCGCCGCCTCGAGCTGGAGCTTCGGCTGGTGGCGGACGTCGCGCTGGTCGGTCTTCCCAACGCCGGCAAGTCGACCCTGCTGGCGGCGATGACGGCGGCTCGGCCGAAGATCGCCGCCTATCCGTTCACCACCCTCACCCCGAACCTCGGCGTGGCCGGCGACGGCGAACGCTTCGTGGTCGCCGACGTCCCGGGCCTGATCGAGGGCGCGCACGAGGGCCGTGGCCTGGGTCTGGAGTTCCTTCGTCATGTGTCCCGGTGCCGCGTCCTCGTCCACGTGGTGGATCTCACCGGCGACCCGACGGAAGACCTGGAGGCGGTTCGAACGGAGATCGCTCAGTACGACCCTGCCCTCGCCGAACGGCCGCGCGTGGTCGCCGGGACGAAGGCAGATCTGCTGCCCGGGTGGCCGCAGCCTCCGGCCGGGGTCGACGTGGTCGTGTCGGGGGCCACCGGGCAGGGCGTCGACGACCTCATGGCCCTCATCGCAGCGCGCGTCGCGGCCGCCCGGACGGCCGAGCCCGCTCC